>CAZDZU010000185.1:3168-4246 GCA_964509995.1 uncultured Eubacteriales bacterium
TTATCACGTTCGGCTCTGCTTCGCAGAAACCATGGCATCCCGTGACCCTGATTTCAATCTTATCTTCAAACCCTCTTCTTTCCTCCCGGAAAGCCTTTATCAGTTTAAGCGAACCCCTGGCCTGGCCGCAGGTGCCAGAAGAAACAACTATGACTCTTTTCTTTTTTTCCTGCTGGCGGCCGGCTTCCTGCTGCTCGATGGCCTTCCACAGCTCTTCGGCGTTCTTGAACTTCTTGATCTTTTTCATGGCCAGCCTCACTTTCGGTATTTGCTGAGGATGGTCGGGACTTTTCTGATGCTGGTGTGAGCATGATAGTCCCCGTCGACCACCACCACCGGGCCGATGGCGCAGCAGCCCAGGCAGGCCACGGTTTCCAGCGACCATTCGCCGTCTTCGGTGGTTTCTCCGCGGTGAATGTTGAGCTGCCTCTCAAATTCATCCAGGATTTTCGGAGCTCCGCGGACATGACAGGCCGTGCCCATACAGACAGTGGCCACGTGGCGGCCCTTGGGCGTAAGACTGAATGCCCGGTAAAAAGTGGCCACCGAGATGATGTCAATCAGCGGAATTTTCAGCAACTTGGAGAGGGTCTTCAGAGCCTCGGCAGGCAGGTAATGATAGACAGCCTGGATGTCCTGGAGAATGGCAATCAACCTATTCTTGTTGTAACCATGCCTTTCAACTATTTCCTGGAGGCTATCCAGGTTAATCGTTGACTGAACACTCAAAACAGGCCTCCCTTTTTATAGAATTATTCTGAATAAAGCCCTTCCTAGAAAAATAAATGTTCGGCACATTTTCTTTTTCTTCAAGGATGATTGGCGGGACGGCGGGGTTATAGAGCGGGCATCGGACTGGAAGCGAATGAAAGTCCCAGTCTAATAATGTACACTTACCGGCAAAACCAGTAATAATAATGTATGACTCCTTCTTAACCTATACTACCCTAATAATAAGACTTTTTTATATATAAGCCAGGTTTTATTTGTCAAGAAAAATTTTCTTTCGGGGCAGAATGTCTTTCTGGTTTTTGTGGCGGTTCATATTTTTTTTGAGGTTCATCTCAGGGCGCACCCT
>CAZDZU010000186.1:0-4243 GCA_964509995.1 uncultured Eubacteriales bacterium
GTCGAGGAAATGGCCAGTCTTCCTCTGACCGAAAGCGGAGAATTCCGCGTTTACCGGCTGACCAAGAAGAACTGGACCACTCCCGACCTGATGCGCTTCCTGGCCAAAACCCTGTCCATTTCCCCCAAGGCTCTGGCCTATGGCGGCAAGAAGGACAAACACGGCCTGACCACCCAGCACATCACCATCCGCAGCCAGAGGGATTTTACCCTGGAAGAAAAGACATTTTCTCTCCAGGCCATCGGTTTTATGAGGAAACCGATGAGTCCTTCGCTCATCCAGGGAAACAGGTTCCGCATAACCATCCGCAATCTGAAAGCGGTGGAACCGGTTCTCAACAATCTGGAAGAGGTCAGCCGGTATGGTTTCCCCAATTTCTTTGACGACCAGCGTTTCCGGGGAACGAATCCCCGGCTCGGTTTCTTTGCCGACCGGGTGCTGCGCGGTCATTATAACGGCGCTCTTCAGATTTTTCTTCAGTCTCAGAATGCAGCTCAGAACAACAAAGAAAATCGCGAGCGGATAGATAAAATTCTGGAAAACTGGCGCCACTGGGAAAAGTGTCTGGAGCTGGCCAGGGGGCTGACCGAAAAAAGGATTTTCAGGACCCTGCTTCTCCGGCCGGATGATTTTGTGGCCGCCCTGGAGAAAATTCCCCGGGAAGAAATCGCCATGGCCTACGCTGCCTTCGGTTCCCATCTCTGGAACGAGCTGCTGCGCCGGCTTCTAAAAGAGCTGATCGGGGATTTGCGGGAAGTTCAGGCCGACTCAGGCCTGTTTTATTTCTGGAAAACTCTGGAAGCCCCGGTCTTAAACTACCTGAAAGACCTCAAGCTTCCGACCCCCTCGGCCAAGATGCAGTTCCCGGATGAGCGCAGCCGCTCACTTTACCTGAAAATTCTGGAAGAAAACAATCTGAGGTTCGCCTCTTTCCGCACCCGGGCTCTGAGCCGGGTCTTTTTCCGTTCCTTCCAGAGAAAAGTGCTGCTTTTTCCGGAAGAACTGGAAATAGTCGAGCAGAAAGAGGACGAGCTCCACCCGGGCAGGAAGGCCCTGGTCCTGTCATTCTCCCTCCCCCGGGGTGCCTTCGCCACGATGCTGGTCAAGAGAATACTGCTTGAGGGTTGAGCCCGTGAATAAGGTAAATTAAACCAAGGACAATCAGGCTATGAAGACTGCAGCCATCATCCTCGGAGGCGGCCGGGGTGCCAGACTGGGGTTCGCCTGGCCCAAGCAGTTTGCCAGGCTCAAAGACCGACCACTCTTTGATTATTCGGTCGAAAAATTCGCCGCCCTGAAAGTGGATACCGTCGTGGCCGTGCTGGTTGAAGATTACCAGAATTATTACCAGCCCCATCCGGCCATTAACGTCCTGGCCGCGGCCGGACCCAGCCGGCAGCAATCAGTATTGAATGGTCTTAGAGCCTGTCCCGACGACACCGGTCTGGTCTTCATCCACGATTCGGCCCGGCCTTTTTTCCCGACCGAAGGTCTGAAAGAAGGGCTGAAATTACTCGAAGAAAACACATACGACGGCCTGGCCCTGGCTGTTCCCGCCACAGATACCCTGGTCCTGATTGAAGAGGGTAAGGTTGTCTCCTTTCCAGACCGCCAGAAAATATTCCAGACCCAGACACCCCAGATTTTCAGGTTCAGAGAGATCCGCCAGGCTTATGAAAAACTTCAGGAACAGACTTTTACCGATGACCTGTCACTGGCCAGGGCCTCCGGGCTGAGATGCGGGCTCATCCGGGGAAGTCAGATGAATTTTAAGATAACTTCCGAAATTGACTGGCTGCTGGCTGAAAGACTTCTCGACTCAGGCAGGCTGGAGCCCGTTTAAGGATTTTTTCCTCAGCTGCCGTCGCGACCAGCTACCGAAATAGACGGCCTCCAGGAAGGCAAAGCCTGAAACCATGACGGCCAGCAGACTCGCTCCTCCGAGCACAATCAGGATAAAGGCCAGGGTGGTGAAGAAATCACGGCGGTAGATAAAAGCAATCCTGGCCGCCAGCCGGTCGGCCCAGGTCTGAAAGTCGGGTTGCTGGATGCTGCTCTCTATTTCCCTGGCGATGGGCACTATGTTAAAGCCGATCCCGGCCTTGCGAGCGTAAAAAACCATCTGCAGATAGAAGCCGATCATCGACAGAAGACCAAAGGCTCCGACGTATAACCAGGCTGTATTGGAGGTCGCCCGGTAGAGTCCCAGGGGCAGAACGGTAAAGAAGGTGACGTACAGAAAGGCGTCGGCCGAAACATCAAAAATGGTGCCGAACCGGGAAATCCGGCAGGTTAACCTGGCATTTTCGCCGTCGCAGCAATCAATGATTGAGGAGAGGAAGAAAAGAAAGGCTCCCGGAGCCATGAATTTATAACGACCCTGAAAAATCAGATAAACGCTGAGCAGTTCGACTGCCAGAACTACCAGACTGATCTGATTCGGAGTCAGGCCCAGGTTAATCAGGTGCCTGGTAAGTCTTAAAGAAATCGGACGGAAAAATACCCGGGTGATATAGCCATCAACCTGCTTGCGCCCGGTTTCCAGGAGCTCAGCTTCAGCCCGGCGAGCGGCTTCGAGACTGTCCACCCTCAAAAAAAAGGGACAATCAACCCCGGCCAGACCGACTGAGAAAGAACCTTTGATTTTTTCCGGCCAGCCGGGGGCTGCGCCCCTGAAGCCGGATAGCTGGGGGAGCAGGTCGCCAAGCCTATTCCGGTTGACCAGAAAAACACCCGGACAGACCTCCTGGTCGTCCGCAGACGAGCCGTTTCGGGTCAACAAAATAAGGTCATTTTCCCGCTTCTGCCCATCAATCTGAACCGAAGAAAAAAAGTCAGGGTGTACGACCAGGCTGTCCTGGAGTACCAGGACACGCGAACTTCCGTTCGTTTCAGCCGCAAGCTGACGTGTCTTTTCCGGCGTACAGATGGCCAGGTCCATACTTTCCGGGCTGAACCTCCGGTCCGAAAGGAGTTTTTCCAGAGTCCGCCGGGCCTGTCCCTCTTCTTCCGAATACAAAAGGAATTTCCGCAGCCCGGCCTTCCGGCCGTAGAGGATCAGCCTTTCGAGAAGGCTCAGGCCCAGTATTCTGGTCTGACCCTCCCGGCTCAGGAGGATAATGGCTTCTTCTATATGCATCCCGGTTTCTAAGACCACCCGACTCAAAAATAGTGTTTTTTGTATCACAATACCGGCCAAAATTCAACCTGGGCGGTAATGTTCTTGTGGCCTGGCCCAAGGCCTGACTGCGGTTTTATAATTCCGGAATTTTCAGGATACTCCCTATCTGGAGGTCGAGAGGTAAGCTCTGACCCTTTCCAGGTCCTCGGGGAAATCAATCTCATGGCAGAAAAGCCCGCCGGAAGGAACCGCCCGGAACCGGCCTTTATCCTGAACGATATAATTTTCTATGGCTTTTTCAAAATAGTCGTTGTCCCCCACCAGCTCCAGGTGCCTTCTCAGGGAATCCAGGTCAGCCCGGGATACCAGATTTATGCCCAGGGCTTCGCCCTCGGGTTCTGCCACCTGTTTGGAGATTTCAGTTATAAATCCTCTCCCGTCAGTCCTGTACTTTACCTCCTCCGGGCCGCATCTTTTATCATCGACCAGAACGCAGGAACAGCCCGCCGAGAGCAGCCTGGGAATTATCGCCCGGTCAAAAATTACATCCCCGTTCAACCAGAGGACGTCTTCATCCATCAGACTCAGGCCCTTGAGAAGACTCTTGCTGGTGTTGGTAATGGCGAATCTTTCGTTAAAGGTATAATTCAACTCGGGATGCCTGGCCACGATCAATTCTTTTTTGAAACCAACCACCACCAGGATGTTTTCTGCGGGGATAAACGGCTCCAGGTTTTCTACCTGATAATCGATGATGGCTCGCCGGTCATCAACCGCAACCATGGCCTTGGGCAGGTCCAGACCCAGCCTTGTCCCGCGGCCGGCAGCCAGAATGACCGCTTTCATTGAAGTTCTCCTTTGCTCTGGGCTTGAAAATTCATTTTCCTCAGGGAATAAGCATAAAAATAAACTGCTTCCAGAAAAGCCAGCAGGGACACCAGGACCATGGCCGGCCTGGCCAGGCCGGCCACAATCATGATAAAAGCGGCCATAGAAAAAAAATCGCGGCGGTAGACAAAAGCCAGGCTGGCCGCCAGCCGGTCAAAAGCAGTCTGAAACTGAGGCAGGTTCTTGCTGGCTTCAACCTCTTTGACCACGGCCACGATATTATAACAGATCCCC
>CAZDZU010000187.1:0-4238 GCA_964509995.1 uncultured Eubacteriales bacterium
GACAGTATATAACCCGAACAAAAAAGTAATTTTTGAAATTGCCTGGCCTCCTGGCTCAACTTCGAACAGGCGGATGGTTTTTTCGAGATGGGCTCCCGGGGAATTGCCTGATATGTTCCATCCGGAGGCGGCAACCACCATGGTTGAACACCGGGAAGATATTTTCCGCTACGAACCGATTGCCGAGGGCAGCGGAAGAGTGGACTGGTATCTGAACTTTGCTGACCCCTATCTTTTCCCCGGCTATGAGGGAGAGCTGTTCGCCCAGGATGAAATTCAGGTGGCTGAACATCCCTGCCTGGCGGCTCTGCGCCAGGCTCTTGATCATCTGCGGGTAACGCCGTTTACCATTGAAGCTAACAGCCCGACTCCGGTGCTGATAATGGGGGCCGAAAGGCGCTGCGCCATCGATTTCCTTCCTGATCCGGCCAAGGGGAGACCCGAAGGACTCTACGGCAGAAACTTTGCCCGAGCCAGACCGGAGGTGGTCAGGGCGGCCACCAGACTGATTTCCCCGCCGACCATTACCAACATAATTGCCATGGCTGCTCCTGCCTTCGGCCATGGTCCTTACTGCGCTGAAGAAATAATTTTTATCCTGGAAACGGCTTTCACCGGCTTTTTGGCGGCGGTGATAGAATCGATGAAGAAGCAGAAACGGAGGCCGGAAGTGGTGATTCACACCGGATTCTGGGGCTGTGGGGTTTTTGGAGGCAACCGGATAATGATGATCATCCTTCAGATCCTGGCGGCTCAGCTGGCTGGAGTCGACAGGCTGATTTTTTATACCTTAGATGCTAAGGGCACGGTTGATTATAAAGAAGCTATAAGGACGCTGGAAAAGAAAATTCCGTCTGACAGAAAGCCAGTGACTATGGCCGAGCTGATAGCAGGGATTGAAGCTCTTGGACTCAGATGGGGCGAATCTGACGGTAATTAGCCTTTATCCAGCCCTGTCCGAGATCTGAACTCAACGGCTCTCAGATTCCAGCCGGTAGTTTTTGTTCACAATAACAAAGCCGAAGATTATTATCAGCGCCAGGACCGAGAAAACCAGAAGGTCGCGCCGGGCAAAAGCCGGGTCGCGCCGGGCGAACATCATCCAGCCCATGGCATTAACTGCCAGAATCTGGGTGAAAAAGAACCCGTAAAATAGCCAGATGATGGGATAGGCCTTTGCGGCTCTGGTCCAGAGAAGGTAGACACTGAGCAGGCCAAGGGGAACGGAAAAGCCAAGGTCGAAGGTGCGGACCAGCCAGAAGGCGACTGGTGAAATATCGTAGCCGCGGGCGGTTCCGGTTTTTATTACCTCCAGGACTTCCTTTATCCACATCCCGGCGAAGATTAAAAGAAACAGGACAAAAAGGGTGGAATATATTATGAGCGGGCCTTTTTTGAAAGCGGCGGTCACATTTCTGGGGAAAACAGAAAGGCAGTAGAGAAGAATAAGCAAGGCAGCTACAAGGACGAACAGAAAGTGGAAGAAATATTTCTCATTATTGCCTGCATACCGGGCTGAGCTCCATTCCCAGCCGATGGCGTAGCTCAGGGCGTAATAAATCAGGAAAAGCGGAGTCGCTATCAGCAGATATTTTGCTGCCTTTTTTCTCAGCCAGAGCAGCAGGCCCCCGATTATCAGAATCGGCGCCAGCACTGTTAAGTTGACCAGGTCCTGACCGATGAGCTGATTGTTGATCACCTCCGGTGTACGGTATTTGATCGCTCCGGAAATTAGCGGGCCCATTACCGCCAGATAGATCAGAGTGATGCCGGCCAGTATGGCTACCAGCCCGATAATAATCCGCTCAAAATTGCGGCCGTAATTACTGGAGTTAATATATGAATGGTCATTCATATGTCCCACCTAAAATCTATAAATTTTACCGCGCAGGATGACTGTTTCGGGATTACCCAGGTTATCAAAAGACTTTAGCGGGTCGCCTTTGACTATTTGCAGGTCGGCGGCCTTGCCCGGTTCAATCGTTCCCAGCTCGTCTTCCAGCCCCAGGATTCTGGCTCCGTTTCTGGTAGCACAGACGATTGCTTCCATCGGACTCATCCCCAGTCTCTGGAAATATCTCATTTCATCAAAATAAATTCCAGGATACATCGCACGGTATTCTCCGTTGGCGTCGGTGCCGATGCCCATGACGATTTTCCGGGCATAGGCTTTCTTGAAAAGCGTTTCGTGCATGGCCATCGACCAGCCTCGTTTTTCAATCAGAAAGCGGTTGATGTCGTCGCGCTGATAGCTGGCGTAATAGGTCATCAGAGTCGGGACATCATAAACGCCTTTTTCAGCCATCATGTCCAGGGCTTCGTCATCCATCTCGTTCAGATGTTCGATGCATTCGACCCCGGCCCGGATAGCTACCTTGGTCATGGTCGGGGGTATGGTGTCAGAAAAGCCGCCGCCGTGAGCGGTTATGTGAAGTCCCAGCATTTTTGCCTCTTCAACCGCCGCCCGGGCCTCCTCCAGCGTAAACTGCGGAGAAATCTTTATATGCTTAAAACCGGCCGCATACATCTGGCGAACAGCTTTGCGCCACTCCCAGGGTCCGTCGACGGCCATCGAACCGTGCATCCCGTAGCCATGTCCGCCGGTGATGGTAATCAAATCGCCACAGGGATAAATCCGGATGCTGTCAATGTAGCCGTTCTTCTGGGCCCGAACGAGCGCCTGAATGGCTTCAAGGTGTGAGCCCACATCACGCACTGCCGTTACCCCGCACCGCAGATACATGTTCATCAACTGCAGCGCCCTCAGGGTGGCCAGGCTGTTGCTGTCGCGATAATATTCAAGGTCGGAAGTCTCGCTCGTCAGATGAATATGGCAATCGATAAACCCGGGCAGGACCCATTTACCCAAAGCGTCTATCTTCTGAGCCTCCTTCGGTATCTTAACTTTTCCAGCCGGGCCGACCTCTTTTATCTTGTCTCCTTCGATAATAATCACCCCGCTAACTAAGGGTTCTCCCCCGGTCCCGTCTATAATTGTTCCCCCGACCACCGCCATTAGCAGCGGCTTTTCCGGTTTTGCCTGCGGTTTATCGCTGCCGGCGGAAAGCAAGAGAACTGACCCAAAGAGGAAACAGGACACCGCCAGGGCAATTATGCCGACCCGGCTCTTGCCCTCTAACCTTTCAGTGATTATTTGACCTGGAAAAAATTTCGGCAAGCTGGAGATTTTCATCCTGGCCTCCATTGGAAGAAATTTCAGCATCGCTCAATTATCAATATCATCTTCTGCCAGGCAAAAAGTCAACCGGGATTTTCTTTAGGTAACAAAAAAATCTACGAATCTCAGAGTTGTGCCTGAAGATGACGGGATGAAAGTGAGGCGGTGAGAGCCAGCAAATAGAAGCGGCAAGGGATTGATCAACAGCGGGTTAAAAAGCAGGATTTTGACTTTTGGATGTTGTGCTGGGACTTCTGGCCGGGAAGAAAATTCAAATCCTGCTCTCAATCATTCCTGGCGAAATATTCGCAGAGAAAGAAAGCCCCTGCCGGCAAATCGCGCTGATTAATTATCACCGCCCCGGGTTTCCGGCCAAATTTTCCCCGAAACCAGATGGTTAATTTAATTTCCTGTTCACAAACGTCAGGACTGACTTCACATATGTTATTGACCGGCGAGTCAGCCCTTTATTTGCCGGCCTGCTCCGAAAGAAGTTTTTTAAGTTCGTCAACTGTAGGGATCTTGCCTGAAGATATGATTTTTCCGTCTATGATCACCGCCGGGGTCATCATCACTCCGAGCCTGGCCATTTCTTTTGGATCCCGGATATGGGAAATGTCCGCGGCGAGGTTTAATTCAGCGCAGGCTGCAATCACGTTTTTTTCAGTCTGATTGCATCTCGGGCAACCTGGACCGGCTATCTGTATTTTCATCTGGCACCTCCTGAAGCTAAAAGATGAAATTCCCGAAAAACCAGCCGATAACAGTTCCCAGAATAATTATCGTGGGAACATAGACCAGAGCCTTTTTTATCCCGAACACCCTGGCGATGGCCAGCCAGTTCGGCAGGCTCAAGCCCGGTCCTGTAAGAAGCAGGGCAAGAGCTGGACCCTTGCCCATCCCGAGCTTCATCAGGGTATGAACAAACGGCGCCTCGGTCATGGTGGCAAAATAACTGATTGCCCCGATCAGGGTGGCAAAAAAGGAGGCCCGGACGCTGTTTCCTCCCAGATAGTCTTTAATCCAGTCTTCGGGCAATATTTTTCCTACAATCCCGACG
>CAZDZU010000188.1:0-4230 GCA_964509995.1 uncultured Eubacteriales bacterium
GCGCAATCAATTTTCGGGTCCTCAAGAATAGCCTGGACGCAGCCGCAGAAGGTGGCATCATCCGCCATCGGGGTGACATCGAGCGGATTGTGCACATCCTGCAGCCGGTCAATTCCCAGTGGTTGCAGGACAGTCAGGATTTTCTGCACGCTTTCCGGAGAGAATTCATCCAGCACCAGCTGACCGTCTTCACCCTTCAGGTTATCGGCCATGATCACTGACTCGAAACCGGCATTAGAAATCAGACCCACCCGGTTGCCGGTCAGAGGCTTGCCTTCCAGAAGAATCAGACCGGCGATAAAGTCTTCAAACTCCTCAATGGTTTCAGCCACCATGACTCCGGCCTGAATTAACAGACTCCTGCCCACGGCATAATCGCCGGCCACCGAGGCCGTATGGCTGGCTGTAGCCTTCCTTCCTTCAGGACTGCGGCCGGATTTGTAAACCAGGACCTCTTTCCCGGCTGCGATGGCCTCCCTCGCTCCTTCCAGAAATCTCCAGCCGTCACCCGGCTTCAGGCCTTCAGCATAAACCGCAATAATCTTCACTTCCGGGCGGTCTTTAAGATAATTCATATAATCCCCGAGAGTCAGGTCCAGCTGATTGCCAACAGATATGGCATAGATGGGTTCAAACCTGTGCTGGTTACTCATCCGGGAGAGCATGAAAGCTCCGCTCTGACTTATAATGGCCAGGCCGGACTTGATTCCGGACGGCCTCTTAAATTTATACTCGGGGATGAAGGTGCTGTCATATTTACCCGGGACGGAAATAATCCCCAGACAATTTCCGCCATTAATCAGGGGCGCCTCCTTCCCCTGCCCGCGTCTTCCCTGGAGAAGATTTCTGATTTCATTTTCTATGCTCTGGGTTCCGGATTTTTCACCCAGACCGCCGGCGATGACGATCACCGAGCGCGCCTTTTCCTTCTCAACCAGTTCCTTCATTACCGGATAGACGAGCTCCGCCCCCAGAGTTAGGATGAACAGGTCAACTTTTTCCGGCATCGAGGCCACGTCAGGGAAGCAGCGGCACCCCTCTATCCTCTCCAGTCCCGGTTTAACCACATAAATTTTCTCCCGCGGAAAGCCATTCTGAATTATGTTATTGAGGATGATATGACCGACATTCATTTTTTCAGAAACGCCGATAAGCCCGATGCTCTCCGGCATCAGAAGCCGCTCTATCTGCTTTATCGGCCTGTTGGCCGGCTCCAGCTTCTGCCGCGAAAAACGGCACAGCCCGTCCAGGGGAAGCACTTTCCCCTTTGTTATGACCAGCGGATTGACCTCGAGTTCCTCCAGGGTAAATTCTGAACTGTGATTGAAGGGAGAATAATCAGCGGCCAGATGCTGAAAGACTTCAACGGCTCTGATGAGCGTCTCTGGTCTGACCACAGCCCGTCGTCCCCGGAAATCCCTGGCTATCTTTCCAAAAACTGCCAGTGGTTCAAGAGCGGAAAGCATGATTCCGGGGGCCAGTCCTTCAGCCGGCAGTATGGCCAGGCTGTGTCCTTCCTTCAGATGGGCGTTAAGATATTCTACATCCAGCCCTCCGCCGCCGAAGGTAACTATGGGCCCGAAATCCTTAGAAACTCTCAGTCCCAGCAGCAGCTCCGAGCCCAGCCCCACCCGTTCATAATCAATGAGTTCAGCCACCAGAACTCCCCGGATGGAAGCGGCCACTTCATCCGCAGAGACTCGCTTCGGACCGAAAAGACGACTGTATCTGGCCGGGATTTCGGCATACATCTTCTCGACCGCAGCCCGGACTTCCTTCAGACTGGCTCCGACCACAGCCACTCCGCCGACATCAGATTTATGCAGGATAAGCGGTGAGACAATCTTTACCACTACCCGCCCGGTTCCCAGTCTCTTAAGACTGGAAGCGGTCAGCGACCTGCCCTTCGGCAGGAAGAGGTGTTTCGGCACTGGCAGGCCTCTGGCTTTTAACAGTCGGTAGACCTCCGGTTCCAGCAAAAAATACCGGCCCTCCTGTTCGGCTTTTTTGAGGATTGAATTTATAATTTTCCGGCTATCCTTCATGTTATTTCCCCTCATTGGAAATATCCTGCCCGCGACCGGCTGCGGTTTCGTTCCTCAGCCCCGGGCGGCCTGTCTTCCCAGGTCGAAGGCCCTGAGGTTGGTCTGAACAATCTGTGTCCCTCTTTTTTCAAACAAAACCTCGATATATTTCTTCAGGGAATCTTCCTTAAGCGGAAGAAAGATGGAGGCAGCTCCCAGCATAACCATGTTCTGCGCCCGGATGCTGCCGGCTTCTCTGGCCAGCTTCTCGGAATCAATCAACACATGGACCGGGGCTTTCTTTATTTCCCGGAAGACTTCTTCCAGCACCGGGTAGTCAGAAATATTGGTATAGGGAGTGCTGCTGGAGACCACTGCTCCGTCCGGCTTGAGGAATTCAAAATAGCGGAGGGTTTCAAGAGGCTCAACACTCAGAATCATATCAGCCTGACCGATGGGAATAAGGTCGCTGTAAATATGACCGTCAGCCAGACGCAGATGGGACTGTACCGCCCCACCCCTCTGCGACATGCCATGAACTTCGGCCTGCTTGAAGAAAAGACCCTCAGCCAGGGCGGCATTATCGATCACAAAGGCAATGGACAGGATGCCCTGTCCACCGACTCCTGCCAGGATGATATCGTACTTCATCTTTAACTCCTCTTCTTCTCGCCCACGATCTGAATGCACTCTCTCCGGGCGATGATTACCGAAAGCCCGTGATGTGATAATTCTTCCTTGATCACCTTAACGTTTTCCTGATGATTCCTGGGCAGCGGCACAATGACCCGCAAATGGTTCGGGTCAACACCCAGGCCGGCCAGCAGGCGGTCGAGAGGTTCTCCGGTCCCGAAGCTGGGCTGGGCCCCGGTCATGGCCACCGTCCCGTTATCGAGGATGATGACCGTCAGGTCGGAATTGGAAAAAACAGCGTCCAGCAACGGAGTCAGGCCAGAGTGCGCAAAGGTGGAGTCTCCTATAACCGCCACTGAAGGATGGATGCCGGCCTCTGCTCCGCCCTTGGCCATGGAGACGCTGGCGCCCATGCAGACACAGGTCTGGATGGCATTATAGGGGGGGAGGGCTCCGAGAGTATAACAACCAATATCAGAGAAAACCACCGGGCGGGGAAAATCCCGGAGAGCTTCATTCAGGGCTTTATAGGTATCGGCATGAGGACATCCAACGCATAGTTGCGGCGGCCTGTTTGCCAGCCTGAAATCGCCCGTCTTCAGGCCGATTCTTTCCGGAAGGCCCAGGGCTCTGGCCACCAGGTCCGGGGTCAGCTCGCCGGAAGCCGGAAGACTGCCGTCCATTTTGCCCCGGATCAGCTTCCCGGGAATTCCGGTCACCCCCCGCAGAAATCTTTCTATAAACGGGTAACCCTCTTCAATCACCAGAAGTTCATCCACCTGCTCAACCAGCCGGCGAAGCTTGGCCCCCGGAAAAGGATAGGTCGAAATTTTAAGGTAAGATGGCTCGGCCGGCAGAGAAGCCGCTACTTCCTTGAAATAATTATAGGCAATTCCGGAAACCACCACTCCCCGCCGGCCCGCAGCAGGGTTGAGGACCAGCTGGTTGTAGCCAGTATTTTCAGAATATTCCTGCAGATCATTCTGTCTGTCGAGAAGGATCCGGAAGCGGCGTCTGGCATTTCCCGGAAGAAGGGTCCAGTCCTGCCAGGTACCATAGGGAAGGTCTTTATTCTGTTCTCTGGCGGCAGATGTCTGGACCGAAGACCGGCTGTGAGCCAGACGGGTGACCAGCCTGATCATTACCGGAAGTCTGAACTTTTCCGAAAGGTCAAAGGCTTCCCTGGTCATGTCATAAGCTTCCTGGTGGCTGGCCGGTTCCAGACACAGAATCCTGGCAAAATCGGCATAATAGCGGCTGTCCTGTTCATCCTGGGAGGAATGCATGCCGGGGTCGTCGGCCACCACCACTACCAGACCGCCATTAGCCCCGGTAATGGCTGAATTGATGAAGGGGTCGGCAGCCACATTGAGGCCAACGTGCTTGAAGGAAACCAGGGCCCGTTTGCCGGCAAAGGGCCCAGGGCTTCTTCGCAGGCCACCTTTTCGTTGACGCACCACTTGGCCGTATATTTCCGGCCGCCATCGGAGTTTCTGATCAGGTACTCCATTATTTCCGAAGCCGGAGTGCCCGGATAGGAATAGGCTGCGGTCAACCCGGCCTGCACCGCAGC
>CAZDZU010000189.1:0-4218 GCA_964509995.1 uncultured Eubacteriales bacterium
GTATAGAGGGAGCACTCAAAAGCGTTCCCGAACTTAAAGATATTTACCAGAAGAGCGAGAGAATCGCCCGCCTGCTGGACATAGCCCGGAAGCTCGAAGGACAGGTCCGGCATCCCTCCATTCATGCTGCCGGCATTGTCATCACCCCGCGTCCGCTGATAGAATTCATCCCGCTCTATCAATCCAGCCGGGGTGAAGTCACCACCCAGTTCCCGATGGGCGACATTGAGGCCATCGGCCTGCTCAAAATGGACATCCTGGGCCTGCGCAACTTGACGGTTATCACCGACGCCCTCAGCCTGATTGAAAAAGATACTGGCGAGAAGATTGACCTTGACAGGATACCGCTGAACGACCCGGCCACCTTCGAGGTCTTCCAGCAGGGCCGGACCAATGGGGTCTTCCAGTTTGAAAGTTATGGCATGAAGAACCTTCTCCGCAACTTCAGGCCGGAAGAATTCCGCGACCTGATAGCCATGAACGCCCTTTTCCGGCCGGGTCCGCTTAAAAGCGGCATGACCGATGAATTTGTGCAAAGAAAGCATCATCCGGAAAAAATTCAGTATGAAGTCCCGCAGCTGGAACCCATCCTTAAAGAGACTCGCGGCATCATTGTTTACCAGGAACAGGTGATGCGCATTGCCACTGTCCTGGCCGGCTTCACCATGGCCGAGGCCGATATGCTGCGCAAAGCCATGGGCAAGAAGATAAAAGAAATCATGAAGGCCCAGCGGGAAAAATTCATTCAGGGCTGCAAGAAAAATGGCATCCACCAGTCGAAGGCGGAAAAGATATTTGACCAGATTGTCCAGTTTGCCGAATACGGGTTCAACAAATCCCACAGTGCCGCCTACGCTTACCTGGCCTACCAGACCGCCTACCTCAAAGCCCATTATCCGGTTCACTTCCTGGCCGCACTCCTGACCTCAGAAGCAGAAAAAGGCGATACCTCGCAGATGGTCAAGTACATCAACGACTGCCGGGAACTCGGTATCCCGGTTCTGGCCCCGGACATCAACCACAGCTTCTACAACTTCTCGGTGGAAGGCAACCAGATCAGAATCGGCCTCTCGGCCATCAAGAACGTTGGCGAGAATACCATCCAGGAACTTATTGCCCTGCGGGAGAAAAAAGGCGGCTTCCGGAATCTGTTTGACCTGTTCGATGACTATGATTCCCGGCTTCTAAACCGCAAGGCTCTGGAAAGTCTGATCAAGGCCGGAGCGCTGGATTCTCTCGGCTGGAAGAGGGCCCAGCTTTACCAGTTGCTTGACACTCTGATCGAATACGGTCATCAGAAGCAAAAGGCCCGCGAAGAAAAGGCCATTTCCCTTTTTGGCGACGAATGCCTCCGCCGTCCGGAATTTCCGCCCGAAGTCCTGGCTATGAACGAATGGAATGAGGAGACCCTTCTGGCCTATGAAAAAGAAGTTCTGGGGACCTATCTTTCCAGCCATCCCCTTGCCCGCTTCCGGAAGCGTCTGTCCAACCTGGTCAGTCATTCGGTGGAAGCCCTGGACCCGGAAGAAGATTTCGACCGCGAGGTCAGGCTATGCGGAATTATAATCTCGGTCAAATTGATCAAGACCAGAAAAGAGGACCGGATGGCTACCTTCGTCCTGGAAGATCTGAGTGGACAGGTTGATGTAACGGTCTTTCCCGAGGGATACAACAAATTCAATGCCTATCTCAAAGAAGGACAGCTGGTCTGGTTGAAGGGGCGGCTGGCCCCCGACAATTTTGAGGCCAGAAAAATTATCGTCTCTCATATAATGCCCCTGACCGAAGCCCTGGAAAAACTTGCCCGGAAGACGGTCATCAGAGTTCAGCTGGATTCCCTTGACGAGGAGCATATCCAGCGGATGAAAAACATCCTGGAATCTTTTCCCGGCGAGTGCCCTCTCTACCTTCAGCTGGAAAACAGCTCTACCTGCTGCCTGGTTCAGTCAGCCGAAGCCCAGAGCGTCAGACCGTCAGAAGAATTCATCGAGAAAATGGAGGAGCTGTTCGGGCCGGGCTCGGTGATCATCGAATACTGAGCCGAAAGAATCTCCGATTCCGCGATTGGCGGCAATAATTACAGAAAAGCGGCCGGAGCAGGTCGTCTGTCGCCCGGAGCTTAAGGGGTTCCCCGCGGGAGGCGCGCCGCGACAGGCTCCTGTTCCTGATTTGAGCCTTCCTGATTGACAGAAAAAGGCTAAAAATGTAGATTAAATTATCTGTTTTCAGACTGTTTACAGCCAGAGAATCGAGGTTTAAGGTGGCATATAACCTTATAGTTGCCGACAGCAGCCCGGCCATCCGGCGGCTCTGCCAGTCCATTTTTCCGGAGGAGACCTTCAGACTGCATCTGGCCGGAAACCTGGAGGAGCTTAACCAGTTGCTGGAAACAGTGAACCCGGAGGCCCTGATTCTCGGGTCTTCTCTGCTGGATGCCTCCGACAGCCTTTTACCTCTGCAGGCGCGGCTTTCAGCAGCAAGCCGCATTCCGGTCTTTCTGGTGGCCGGGACCTTCGACCCCCTGCCGCGGGACTGCCGGGAATGGCTAAAGCCGGAAAAAGTATTCGTGAAGCCCTTTTATTCAGAAAGTCTTGCTGAGGCTGTTCTAGAAGCGGTGGAGAAAAGACTGGTTCCTGATACGCTGCCAGAGGAACTGCCGGCAGGCCCGGCTCAGGAGATGCCAACCCCCGGCAGCCTGGCCAGCCCTGCGCTGCTCAGAGAACTTCGCCATATTATTCAACAGGAAGTTCTGGAGGCCGAACGGGAGCTGGAAAAGAGGTTGAGGGCCAGTTGGCAACCGTCCGAACGAACGGAGCCGAAAAACCGGGAGTCCGGAGGCGGCTCACAAAGCGGCCGCTGAATTCAATAAAAAGGTTGACGAGAGATGAGACAGAAGAAACTGCTGGACAAAGCCTACGACCCCAAACCGGTGGAAGCCAGGTGGTCAGAGTTCTGGCTGAAAGAAAAATTATTTGTGGCCGATGTTCATTCAGCCCGGCCTAAGTTTTCCATGGTGCTTCCCCCGCCCAACGTCACCGGCGTCCTGCACATGGGACACGCCCTGTGCTTTACCCTGCCCGATATCATCGTCCGCTGGAAGAGAATGCAGGGCTATAACACCATGTGGCTTCCCGGCACCGACCACGCCTCGATTGCCGTGCACAATGTTATTGAACAGAGCCTGGCCGAGAAAGGTCTGAGCCGGGAAAAAGTCGGACGCGAGGAATTTCTTAAAGTGGCCTGGGAGTGGAAGAAAAAGTACGGCGGGGTCATAATCGACCAGCTGAAAAGACTCGGTTGCTCGCTGGACTGGTCCCGGGAACGCTTTACCATGGACGACGGTTTTTCCCGGGCGGTTAAATATGTTTTTGTTTCCCTTTACCGTGAAGGATTGATCTATCGCGATTATTATCTGGTCAACCGCTGTCCCCGCTGTCAGACAGTTCTATCCGACATCGAAATCGAACACAAAGAACTACAGGGCAAGCTCTGGTATATAAAATATCCGCTTCCGGGAAGCGATGACGGCATCGTGGTGGCCACCACCAGGCCGGAAACCATGCTGGGCGACACGGCCGTGGCCGTCCACCCTGAAGACGAACGGTACCTCAAGTATCACGGGAAAAAAGTTCTTCTGCCACTCCAGAACCGCCTGATACCGGTCATAACCGATGAGCGGGTAGAAAAAGAATTCGGCACCGGGGCGGTTAAGGTGACTCCGGCTCACGACCCGGTGGACTTCGAACTGGGCAAAAAGCACAACCTGGAGCAGGTCATAGTAATCGACGGCCGCGGAAAAATGACCGAGGCCGCGGGCAAAGATTTCCAGGGCCTCGACCGCTTCGCCTGCCGCCAGAAGGTGGTGGAAAAGCTGAAGGAAATGGGCCTGCTGGTCAGGACCGAGGATTACACCCATGCCGTCGGGCACTGCTACCGCTGCAAGACAGTTATCGAACCTCACCTCTCCTGGCAATGGTTTGTGAAAATCGAACCCCTGGCCAGGGAAGCCATAAGGGTGGTGGAGGAAAAGAAAATTGTCTTCATCCCGGAAAACTGGACCCGGACCTACTTCGAGTGGATGTACAAAATCCACGACTGGTGCATCTCCCGGCAGCTGTGGTGGGGGCATCGCATCCCTGCTTATTACTGCCAGGAGTGCGGCCATCTGATGGTTGAAATGGAGGACCCGCCGGCCTGTCAAAAATGCGGGGGTCCGGT
>CAZDZU010000190.1:0-4158 GCA_964509995.1 uncultured Eubacteriales bacterium
CTCCTGAATAGATGATATTTTCCATTATGCCTTTCTGCTCCCGTCGGTGACCTGCTCAGGGAAGGTTCAACTGGGAAAATTTAGAAGGGTTTATACCAGAAGATCCGGAGTTCGTCAAACTCCGGCCGCGGTGGAATGGAGTTGAAGGCCGGGCCTAAACTGGAGTATGCTTGAAGCCTATATTATTTTCTGGAGGTCGTCATGGATAAAAAATTGTTGAGGTTTCTGACAATTGTGGCCATTGCTTTTTTGCTGGTCTGGAGTTCGGCCTGCCAGCAGCAGAAACAGGAAACCGGTCAGGCCAAACCGTCAGTGATTCAGCTCAACGAGAGGGACATTCAATCTAAGGATGACGCTATCTACAAAACCAGGGAATTTAACGGGCAAAAACATGAGTACCTGTCGCTTGATTTTGCCAGAATAGAGCGTCCGGCTTCTCTGGATGAGTTTCAGAAGATATATCACCAGCCGCCATTAAGACAGTACAACACCGGAACCTGCTGGTCCTTTTCCACGACTTCTTTTCTGGAATCAGAACTGAAGCGGCTCGGACGGGGCGAGTTCAAGCTGTCCGAACTGTACACTGTTTACTGGGAGTATGTGGAAAAAGCCCGGAGGTTTATCAGGGAAAAGGGAAATTCCTTCCTGGGCGAGGGTTCGGAGCACAACGCCGTGTTTCTGCGGATGAAGCAGTATGGGGCCGTTCCGGCCGCTGCTTATACCGGATTGCTTCCCGGGAAAACCGAACATGACCATTCAGCTTTATTCAGAGAACTCCGAAATTATCTCGATTTCTGCCAGAAAAACCAGTACTGGGATGAGGAAAAAGCCATAGCCTACGTTAAGCTTATCCTGAATAAGCATCTGGGCGAACCCCCGGCTGAGATTGAATACAATGGCCAGAAGATGACCCCGAAGGAATTCCTGGACAACGTTCTCCGGCTGCCTCTCGATGATTATGTCACCTTCATGTCGTTTAAGTATGCGCCTTTTTATACGAAGGACGAATACCGGGCTCCGGACAACTGGTGGCATTCCCGCGATTATTACAATGTTCCTCTGGAGGAGTTTTATCAGGCGATTGTCAAAGCCATTAAGAACGGCTATTCCGTGGCTTTCGGCGGAGACGTTTCCGAGCCCGGTATTAGCGGCGATGAGGGGCTGGCCGTGGTTCCGTCCTTTGATATTCTGCCGGCTCTCATTGACCAGGACAGCCGGGAATTCAGGTTTTATAACCGGACCTCTGAAGACGACCACGCCATCCACTGTGTGGGCCTGACCGAGAAGGACGACCACACCTGGTTCCTGATTAAGGATTCCGGGGCCGGAGCTCACCGCGGTCCTTATAAAGGCTATATTCTCTACCGCGATGATTATGTGAAGCTCAAGATGTTGATCTTCACCGTCCATAAAGAGGCAGTCGCCGACCTGCTGGCCAAATTTGAACAGAAATAGGTATTGAGCTCCCGGCCAGGGGCTACTGTCCGGGATGAAAATCTGGATCGCATCCCGGTTATTGCGAGTCCAGCCGGGCAGGTTTAAGTTCTTTTATGGGCCAGAATATCTGAAATAGATTTTTGAATAGCCTCCGGGTAGGAAATTTTATTCTCGATAAACCTCCCGGTTAATCAAGAACAGGGGTTCAGTCTCAACGATGTCGAGTTCTGCTGGCGGCAAGCGGAGAATTATCAGCTTTTTAAGCGTCGGCCAGGATTTTAGTTTATAATTTTAACTGGAAGGGAAGTGGAATGGAAAAAAAGCTCTGTCTGACCTCTTTCAGCCTGACCGAACTCGAAGAATACTTGAAAACAGCCGGCGAGCGACCCTACCGGGCCCGGCAAATCTTCCGGGGCATCTATCAGCGCGGGCTGACGGATTTTACCTCTTTTACCGACCTGCCGCTGGCGCTCAGAGAAAAGCTGGCCGGGGAGTCGGTCATCAACCCCCTGCAGCTGGAGCAGACGGCCAGCTCAACCGACGGAACCATCAAATACCTGTTCCGGCTTCCTGACGATTTCTTTGTGGAAACAGTCCTTATTCCGGCCGCGGAGCGGAAAACAGCCTGCCTGTCGACCCAGGTGGGATGCAAATTCCGCTGCGCTTTCTGCGCCAGCGGACTTAACGGCTTCAAACGCCACCTGACGCCGGGAGAAATAGTCAGCCAGGTACTGGCCCTCAGGTTTGGCTTGAATCACACTCTGACTAACCTGGTTTTTATGGGCATGGGTGAGCCGCTCGACAATCTGGACAATGTGCTTAAAGCCATAAGAATTCTCAACGATAAACAGGGACTGGATTTTGGCGCCAGGAGGATAACCGTTTCCACGGCCGGAGTTATTCCGGGTATTAAAAAGCTCAAAGATTTTGAGCTCCAGATCAATCTTTCAATCTCCATCCACAGTTCAATCGACCTGATTCGCAGTCAGCTGATGCCCATAAATAAAAAATATCCCCTGGCCGAACTGGTGTCGGCTGCCGAGGATTACATCCGTTCCGGGGGGAGGCAGCTGACGCTTGAATATATCCTGATTAAGGACCTTAACGACAGTCTGTACGAGGCCGAGGGGCTGGCCGGCATCGCCCGCCGTCTCAGGGCCAAGGTGAACCTGATTGCCTACAGCCCCGTTCCAGCCCTTCCCTACCTGAGGCCGGAAGAGGCCGGAGTTAACCGGTTCAGGAACTGGCTGGAAGAGAGGAAGGTCAGGGTGACGGTCAGACAGTCCAAAGGAGTGGATATTGCCGCGGCCTGCGGTCAGCTGGCCGGAAAATTTCAATGAACCGGCCGCCTGGCTCCAAGCACGGCCAGGGTTTCTATGTGGGGTGTTCTCGGGAAAAAATCGAAGCCGGTTATTTCGATAAGCTCGTAGCTGGAAAGAAACTTCCTCAGGTCCCGGGCCAGAGTGGCCGGGTTGCAGGAAAGATAAAAAATACGGTCGGCCGGATGGACATTAAGAGCTTCCACCAGCTCTTCGGCCATTCCCCGGCGGGGCGGGTCAATGACCAGGGCTCCGGCTCTAAAGTCCAGGATGTCGTCAATCCAGTCTTCGCTCCGTCCCTCGGCCACGGCCAGGTGCTGGATCCGGTTGAGGCGCATGTTTTTTTTCAGGAAAAAAATGTTGCTGGCCTCGGATTCAATGGCCAGGATTTCAGAGGCTGAGCCGGCCAGCAGCAAGCCGAAGGTTCCCAGACCGGCATAGAGGTCAATCAGCCTGACCGGGGCCAGGGGTTGAAGGTGCTGGCGGATTCTATCGACAACTCTCTCCAGCATCGGCGGGTTAACCTGGAAAAAACTGCCGGCTCCGTAGCGAAAAACAGTCTGGCCTATTTTCTCTTCCAGGTAATCGCGCCCGTAAAGCCTCTTATATATCCTCCGCCGCCCTTCCAGCACAATCCCCACCACGCCGGCCAGCGGCCAATCCAGGGCCAGAGCCGGAACCCAGAGTTCGACTGCTTTTTCCAGGCTACCCTCATCATCCGACTCTAAAACCACAAGAAGTTCACCGGTCCAGAAACTTTCTCTTATTTCCAGGTGGCTGAGGGCTGGCAGTGGTTCACCCATGAGAAGCACCCGGAATCGCGAGATCACGGAATTGATCCGGTCGCTGACCAGGTCGCATTTTTCAACCGGCAGGAAGCTGACCATGGAACCCGGCTCGTGATAAGCCAGATAGGGCGGCCGGGACTGCCAGTTGAAACGCAACCGGATTTTATTCCTGTAACCGCGAATGGTAGGCGAGGGGATAAATTCGATGTTCTGCAGGTTATATTCCGGGAGATGGGAAAATATTTCCAGCAGCTGCCCCTGTTTAATTTTTAGTTCCAGGTCATAGCTCATCACCTGATAGGGAGAGCAGGCCTGATAATGGCTGCAGACCGGCACCCGTCTTTCGGGAGAAGCTTCAGCAATCCTTAAAGTGCGGGCTTCGGCATAATTCTTCCGGTCCTTCAGGATTTCAATTTCTACCAGTTCTCCGGGGAGACCATCATCGCTGAAAATGATTTTTCCCTCGGCCCGGGCCAGCGACCGGCCTGGATATACGATCTTCTCGATGCGAACCTGCATGTGTTCTTTGTAGACGCCGGCCGGCGATTTGTCAAGCCGGTTGTTCTTTCAGGCACAGACATAGTATCCAGGGTAAGGGTAGTATCTGGAGGCAG
>CAZDZU010000191.1:0-624 GCA_964509995.1 uncultured Eubacteriales bacterium
GACTGGAAGGACATGGGACTCTGGTATGAACGTCTTTCGAGCGAGTGCCGCCGGCCTGATGAAACGGTAAGGACCAGGGCTAACGAACTGGTTTCAGGTCTGGGCGATCTGAAGTCCCGAATAGAAAAACTGGCCTTTTTTGTTCAGCAGGAAATCCGATATGTATCCATACAGATCGGTATAGGAGGTTATCAGCCACACAGAGCTTCCGAGATACTGGCCAACCGCTATGGAGACTGCAAGGATAAAGCCACCCTGCTGGCTGCGCTTCTGGAGGCGATGAATATTGATTCCTGCTATCTGATTGTCAACACGCTCCCGAAGGTGGTGAGGGAAAATTCACCTGTTTCTCTTTTCTGCTTCAATCATGTGGTTCTGGCGATTAAATTGCCTGATGAAAAACTGTATGAGAATTCCGGGGCTGTGGTCGAAGTTCCAGGTGTGGGGCGGTTGCTGGTCTTTGACCCGACAATGCCCCATACCACCATCGGTTATCTGCCGTTTTATCTGCAGAAACTGCGGGCTCCTGGTGGCAGGTGAAAATAGCCGGCTGATTTCCTTTCCCGGTTCGTTCTCTGAAAATCCTCAGCTGTTGCGCCGCGGGCGGTTTGCGCTCTCCACCGA
>CAZDZU010000191.1:634-4139 GCA_964509995.1 uncultured Eubacteriales bacterium
ACCTGGCCGAAGACACGGGCGAGCGCTGCAACGAGGCGGAGCTGCACCGGCTGAAGCTTAGGGATGTGAGTGAGAGAGAAAGAAGAAAAGAAATGGAGAAATTTCTCGCCGGTAGTGTTGGTTCCTTCGTGCTCGAAAAATATGAATACCTGAACCTTAACCATCCGGATAAAAATCTGGAATTGCGTTACAGTTTCAGAGCGAACAATTACCTTAACCGGACCGGCAATGTTTTTTCCTTCAGGCCGAACGTGCTGGCCTTGCTTGAAAATTACGATATATTGAAGCAGAAAGATGAAAGAAAACATCCGGTTTTGATGGCCGGTACGGTTACCAGCCTGGATGAACTGGAAATAATCCTTCCTGAAGGTTATACCGTTGAAGTTCTTCCCCCACCGGTTGAGCTGAGCAACGGCTTTGCCGAATGCCGCAGTTATCTGGAACTGGAAGGAGGCGTTCTTAAATTGACCAGGCAATTCGTGATCAAAGGAGATTATCTGCCGCCGGAAAGATTCAAGGAAGCGGTTGAAGTGTTCAGGTTGGTCTCGGGCGAAGAACGTCGTCGGTTGCTTCTTAAGAAAATCCATGCACCGGAATGATGGAGGCGTTTATGAACAATCGGGGGCTTGAATTCTGGAATAAATTCAGTTTTTTCCTCTTTGAAAGGTTTCTCCCGGCAGTTCTGCTGGCGTCTGTGATGAATTTATTGCTGGCCGCTCAGAATCAGGAACAGGTGCGCGAGGTGGAAAAGCCCAGACCGCCGGTGACGGCGGAAGAACTGGCCATGACCGACCTGCCGGAAATGCCCGGAGCTCCGGCCGTCTGCCTTTATTATGAGCAGATTGATAACCGGGTTAAAGAAGAGATTCAGGTGTTCAGGAGAATCAAGATTCTGACGCCGGCTGGCAGAGATTTTGCCAACATAGAAATTCCGTACAAAGCGAGGATAGAAGAAGTCAAGGACCTGAAAGTCAGAGTGGTGCAGCCCGACGGAAGCAGTCGCGAGGTGAAGGTGGAAACCATGGAGAAAGTCGCCTCCAGGCGCGGATGGTTTGAGTACCGGGTGAAAACTCTGGCCGTTCCAGACATGACACCCGGGCAGATAATCGAGTATGAATATAAGATTGCCTCGCCCAAAAATGTTTCAGTTGTTGAATTTCGTGGCGGGGGAATGGTCCTGAGGCTGAATGTAATAGTATTAGGTGAGGGTATCTCTGATCCTTATTCTTTGCCGGGGGTAACCTGGGACCTCCAGCAATCAATTTATGTCCGCAGGGCCAGGTATAAGTTTGAACCCTTAAATTTTGTCGGAGTTGCCGTTAAGGATAAGTACAACCTGGCCTGGGTGGCCAGCAGGCTGAAAGGGGTGAAGCCTGAAATAGATGAAACCGGCCTGGAACTGGAGGTTAGCGACATACCGCCTTTTGAAAGAGAAGAATTCATGCCCCCGGAAAGCAGCCTCAGAATGAACTTTAAGGTGTATTTTCTCAATCCTTCCATCAAGCAGATTCAAATTTACTGGGAAAGGGTGGCCAGGGACTGGAAGCAGAGTTATGAACAATTTATGAGCCGCGACAGAGTCCTGAAGAAACAGATTCAGTCGCTGGTCGGTGGAGAGACCGACCCGGAAGTTAGGTTGAGAAAAATCTATGAGTTTGTTCAGAGCATAAAAAACCTGGACTATGCCCTGGATATGTCAGAGAAGGAGTGGAAAAAAATTCACACACCGAAGAACGTGGCCGAGGTGCTGAAAAGGAAATACGGGTATAAGAACCAGATTGCTAAGACTTTTGCCGCGCTGGCCGGTGCGGCCGGTTTTGAAACTTATCTGGTCAGGGTGGCAACTAGAGAAGATAAGCTTTTCGAAGCGAGGGTTCCTCTTTTTCACCCGCAATTTGATGCGGAAATAGTCATGGTGAAGGTGGGGGGCCGGTTTAAATCCTTTGACCCCGGTCTGCCTGACTGTCCCTACGGGGTGGTTCACTGGTCCAAGACCGGCACGGCCGCCATCGTCTTTGAAGGCGGGGTGATGAAGAGATTTGAGACCCCGGTTACTCCGGCAGAGGAATCGGTGGAGAAAAAGCTGGCAAGGTTTCAGCTTGACGAACAGGGAAATCTTACCGGCCAGATCCGGGTTGAATACACCGGGCAGGAGGCTCTCTGGAGAAAATTTGACAACAGGGAAAAAGATGAAATAAAAATCAGAGAGATCCTGGAGGAGGAGCTGCTGAAGAAACTTCCTCCCGGAAGCAGAGTGGTCCTGAAAAATCTAACCGGTCTGAAGGACAGTACGGCTGAACTTACAGCCGAGTTCGAAGCTGAAATTGCCGGGGTGGTCCATCACTATGGTGATAGACTGCTCCTTCCGGTTCATTTTCTCACCAATTCCGGTCAGTATCCCTTCCGCTCAGCTTTCCGGAAATATCCAATCTACTTCCGCTATCCCTTCACTCAAATTGATGAGATAACCATCGATCTGCCTGAGGGCTTCGAAGTTGAGGCGGTGCCCGGGCCGGTCCGGAGAGATTCAGAAAGGACCAGGTTTGTTCTCAGCTGCGCTCAGGAAGAACCGCACCGGCTAAAAGTCGAGAGGCAGGTGGCCATGAAGAAAAACCTCTTTCCGGTTGAGGATTACATCCACCTGAAAGATTTTTATGATTTTGTTCAGAGCCGGGACGAGCAGCAGATAATTTTGAAAAGGAAGTAGAAGTGGATTCCTTGCTCCCCGGATGGCGAAAGTAAAAAGTAAGATTATCAGACCCGGCCGCACGGTAAAGAAAAAGAAAGGGGACACAATAAGGTGTCCCCTGTTTCTCCTCTTATTTTCTCTCGGCCAGGGCCCGGTCGATCATCAACAGACCCTGTTTGTGGTCGCCAACCATTTCCAGTTTAGCCACGATTTCCTGAGCGTTGGCTTCTTCTTCCACCTGTTCGTTGACAAACCACTGCAGCATGGCAAAAGTCGCCCGGTCCTTTTCGGATTCAGCCAGGTCCACCAGCTCATTGATCCGGCCGGAGATGTGGCGCTCATGATTAAGGACAGCTTCAAATGCTTCGCGCGGGTTCTTCCAGCTGCGGTCCGGCTCTTTGATGGCCTGGAGCTTCACCTGTCCGCCGCGTTCAATCAGATACTTATAGAATTTTTCAGCGTGAACCAGCTCTTCGTGGAACTGAACATAAAGCCAGTGGTGAAAGCCCATCAGATTCTGATCGGCAAAATAGGCGGCGATCGACAGGTAAAGATAGGCGGAATAAAGTTCTTCATTGATCTGTTTGTTGATGGCTTCTTCCATCTTCTTGCTTATCATTTGAACCTCCTGCTTTATTTATTATTATAGTCTTAAGCTTTGAGTCGGGCAATAGAGACCTTCTTTCAGGCACAGACATAGTATCCAGGGTAAGGGTAGTATCTGGAGGCAGCGTGGTGGTCGGCCAGCTGTTGGGATGGGTGTTGAAGAAGCGAAGGGATTTATCAGGCTGGCACTTGAAAAAGCAGGGCTTCCTC
>CAZDZU010000192.1:0-4135 GCA_964509995.1 uncultured Eubacteriales bacterium
ACGATGAGAATCTCCAGGTGGGTAGCAAGGTAACCGAACATTTTCAGGGCGGGGTGGTGCTCAGAATCATAAGCAAAGTCAATTTCCCCGGCTACCAGTGCGAAATGCTGGAAGTCGATTACGACGGGGGTGGCCCTTTCCGGAAATACATCGATTACATGAAGAAAACCAAGACCCAGGTTCTGCTCCCGTCCAACCTGGAGAACAGAGGACTGGAACCGGCGGTTCTCAATCAGGAACAGGATCCTCGACTGACCGAGCTGCCTCTTACCAAAAAGGATCTGAAAACCCTGGAGAGAAATCTGCGCAAGGTGCTGGCCGCTTCGGATAGCTTTTTTGGCTGGAACGATTTCTGGCAGCATAACTCCAAAAAGCCGGAGATAGGTGAGGATAAAGTCAGGGAAATTTCCGATGCCCTGGCCGGGTCCATAAGTTCTGAGTCGACTCAGAACATCGTCCGGCAGCATTTTGGCTTGGAGCCTTCCTCCGACCTGTTCGAGCTATACTGCCTGGCCCTGAATCATCTGCTGGAGAAAAAATACCGGCGGGAGTTTACCTGCCTGTCAACCAGCAACTGGGGTAAGTGGCACCTGAAGAGCGTTCTCAACAACCTGCCTTCCGGCCTGCCGATCTCGGCCGAGCCGGTGGCTGTGCCCGACCTGGGCGAGGTCGAAGTTCTGCAACATACGAGGGTGGAAAACTTTCCCTTTAAAGTCTACCTGACCTGGCGGGAAATTCTGTCGGGTGCCATCCGGGTGCCCCGCAGCCTGAGCCGCGAATTTGATTCGCGCGAGTACCAGCTGGTCGATGACGAGGATGGAAAGGTTTACACCGTTTATTATTTTCCTGAAGGAAATTATCTGCTGGGCCTGGGTGAGTTTTTCCGGTCAAACAACATTCCCCAGGGCACCAGCCTGACCCTGGACAAGAAGGGGCCCGACCGGTTGACCTTCCGGATAAAAAAATCCAAGAAAAAAACCTCGACCTTCTTCCTGGACTATAACCGGGAAGACGGCCGCTTTATTTTAGGCGGACAGGAAGTCTTTACTCTGGCCATGCCCAATAAGAGCATTTTTCTGGAAAAAGAGCTGGTCTCCAGGTTGCTCCAGTTGTCTGAGGAGAGCGAAGGCCTGGACCTGAGGCAGCTGCTGGTGAAGATCCTGAACACGCCCGAGCTTACGGGGAATACCCGCTCGGTTCATTTCCTCAGGGTCTATCACATGGTTGACCTGCTGAAGCCGACCACGGCCGAAGATGTGGAATACGTCCTCAGCGCAGCGCCCGAGTTTGTGGCTTCCGAAAAGAAAGAAGGGATGTATTTCTACCAGGAGGTCAAGGCTCCGGTCGAAGCTCCGGCCGAAGAAGAGGTCCGGGCTGAAGCCTCGTTGTTGTCAACTCTGGCTGAACAGCTGACTTCGGGCGGGGTGGAGGAAGTCGAAGCCGGCACTGAAGTCGCCGCCGGGACCGAAGCCCCCGAAGAAGCCGGGCCGGTCGAGGTCGAAATTCCCCCGGCCGCACCTCAGCCTGAGATCCAGATTCGCCTTGAACCCCTGAAGAAAGAGAAGGAAAAAGAGAAAGAAAAGCCTCTCAAGAAAAAGAAGCCCAAAACTGAAGAAAAGAGGCCCAAACCCAAAAAGAGCGAGCGACGGGTGATCGAAGAAAAAATCATGGAAGAAGAGTCAGAGATCGAGGCTCTGGAAGCCATCAAAGCCCAGGAAGAAGAGCTGGAAGAAGCAGCCGCCGGCGGTGATGAGACCATCCCGGTGGAAATCGAGGTGGCCAAGGAAGAGCCCAAGTTTGGATTCTTCGCCGAGATGCTTAAGTCGGCCCTGGGTAAGAAGCAGCCGGGTCAGGGCGAAGAGGAAGAAAAGGAAAAGAAATAAAAGGTAAATAAATCCTACTAAAATAGTAGGAATTAGGGTCCAGGCTCCGAAAAGGCCCAGCCCCGGGCTTTGAGCCTCAGAGGATAAGGCGCCGGTTTCCCACCCGGCGGGTGAGTCCCAGTTCATCCAGAAATTCCAGAAGGGGAATAGCGTACTTGCGGGTCAGTCCGGTCAATTTCTTGAAATCGCCCACACTGAGCTCCTTCTGCCCCCGTTCTTTCATCCGGGTGAGCTGCTGCTTGAGGTTTTCCAGCCAGTCGGCATGCAGCAGGAAGCCTTCCTGACTTTTGACTATCTTTTTCTGACGGAGCAGCAGGTCCAGCAGGGTGGTGAGACGGCTGGGATGGAGCTTGAATTTTTTTACCAGCTGGTCGAAGGAAGAGGAGGAAAATTTCTCCTGCCGCAGCAGGCTCTCGATATCTCTGAGAACGGCCGCTTCTTCCCCGGACAGCCTGGTCTGGAAATTGCTCAGGGTTGCTACCTCGCCTTCCAGCACAACTTTTCCGTCCCGGGCCAGACGGTTGAGGGCCAGCAGCAGAATCGACCTGGGCAGGCCGAACCGCTCTTTTATTTTTTTCAGAGGGGCCCCGGTCTCGGCCGGTCTCTTCTGATGGTAGCTTTCGACATAGCCGGCGATTTTTTCCAGAAGGAAACTGAAGCTTCGCTGGCTCAGAAGAAAAAGCGGCGAAAATTCCAGAATGATTATCTGACCCTCTTTTTCCAGGTTCATGGCCAGGCGGCGAAGCTCGACCGGAGCCAGCCGGCAGAACTCGGCCAGGTCTTTCTCCCTCAGGCCGTGAACACCGGCTTCATCGGTCAGAGCCAGAAGCATTTCTTCCCTGGAACCGGACAGTCTGTCCAGCCAGGCAGCCAGTTTTCCTTCCCTGACTTTTTTGAGTCGCCCGGCTCCGGGGCAGATGACCCGGAGCTCCAGTGGTTCCGCAGAACCGGCCGGCTTGAATGGCCAGCGTTCGTTCCAGGCCGGGGGCTCCGGCAGCCTGCAGGTGACCAGGAGATATGGCTGTCCCGTCCGGCTGGAAATCATGGAGGTAGCTCGCACGGAAGCCGGGTATTTTCGCTCCTGAAGAAACAGACGTCCGCTGCACTCCCGGCCGGGCTGGGGTGCCGCTTTATCGGCGGCGGCATAAAAACTGGTCTCCTCTAACTTCATCTTCCTTTTCCAGACAGCAGCTTATATCTTAGCGGCCGGCCAGGGCAAATTCCACCTTTTTTAAGAGCGGGTTGCAGCTGACCAGGACCACCCTGATTTTATCTCCCAGGGAAAAAGTGGTTCCCGTATGGCGGCCGCGAAGCACCTTTTCATTTTTGCGCAGGAAGAAATCATCGCCCAGAGCTGAGTAGGGCACGAGACCGTCGATAAAATAGTCATCAAGCTCGACCACCAGACCGGCCCGGTTGATGTCAGTGATGATCCCGGAAAATTCCTGACCGAGTTTATTTTTCAGCAGTCGAAGTATTCTCCACTCTATAAGCGACCGTTCAGCCTCGTCGGCAATTCTTTCCCGCTGCGAGCAGTGAAGAGCCAGGCTGGCCAGCGGGAGCGGTCGGGGTTTCCGGCCGGCCAGAGCCCGTTTCAGGAGGCGATGGATTACCAGGTCCGGGTAGCGCCTGATGGGCGAGGTGAAATGGGTATAGTCCCTCTGGGCCAGGCCAAAATGTCCACAATTTTCTTCTGAATAGACGGCCAGCCTCAGGGAACGCAGCACCTGGATGGTGATGAATTTTTCTTCTGGCCGCCCCTTGAAAGACTCGATTATTTTTTGGAGGCCTTGCGACCGGATCTGGCTGGAGCGGGGAAGGTCAAGCCCGAAGTGCACGAGCAGGTTCCGCAATTTTTCCAGGTCAGAACGGACAGGCGCGGGATGGACGCGGTACAGGCAGGGTTGGCCCTGTTCGGTCAGGTAGCTGGCCACGGCCACGTTGGCCAGCAGCATGAATTCTTCCACCAGGCAGTGCGCTTCATTCCGTTCAGAGGGAACAACCGCCGTCAGCAACCCTTCCTGGTAGACCAGCTCTGGCTCGAGCAGGTCAAAATCCAGACTGCCCTGCCTGAGTCGTCTGGCTTTCAGGATTCTGGCCAGCTCTCGCATGGCCATCAGGTCGGCCAGGATATGCCGGTAACGGCCCTGTTCCTCCAGGTCGCCCTGGAAAATTCTGTAAACCGTGGTGTAGGTCAGGCGCTCTACAGTCTGGATGACCGAGGGATAAAAATCGGCCTTGACTACCTGGCC
>CAZDZU010000193.1:0-4095 GCA_964509995.1 uncultured Eubacteriales bacterium
TTCTTAAGGAACCTTTTGGACAATAGTTCCGCCTGGCAGATTTTTTTAATTTCTGATACCCCAGTAATTATCCTAATAATCTTTTGAACCGGCATATTCTTGTAAGCCAGAGAGGCTGTGAATTTTCTGCCCATACCAGGGAGAAAATTATGAAATGCAATTATTAAAAAAGAGAATGGGTTGCAGCGCTCGAGCTTTTCTCAAGGTCGTTTTTAAACCTGGTAAATGGCTGGAAAAGGATATTATCTGTCAAAGATCAGGTCGCCGAACTCAAACTCAGATTTAAGAAGCAAATCTGTCCTTGAAATTATATTTCCGGCGTGCTAAGGCTCAGGATAAAGAGGAGGCAGGCTGAGGTATTCATTGGCAGCCCGGCGGTGGGCCAGCTGTTTATAGATTAAAGTGACGCGGTCGGGGCTGAGGCCGGTGGCTCGGGCCACTGATTCGGGTGGCAGGCAGTTTTTTTCTCCATAGAGGCAGGCGTCCAGCTGCTCATAGGGCAGGCCGAAGAAAAATTCGTCCTGCCCCTGGGACAGCGGGTGGATGTCAGCGGTTGGTTTGCGTCTGGTTATGGCTTCGGGCAGCCCGAGATATTCGCCGAGCTGATAAATCTGGGTTTTATAAAGATGGGCAATCGGCTTAAAATCGCCGGCTCCGTCCCCGAGCTTGACAAAAAATCCCTGGTCGCTTTCCAGAAGATTAGACGTCCCGGCCACCGCATAATTGAAACGGTCGGCGTAATGATATTCCAGCATCTTTCTTGTCCGCTGCTTGAAATTGCTGAGGGCAATAAGGTGAAGGAGCTTATCAGCCGGAAGCCTTCTTTTGATGATCTCCCCCTGCGGCGACTGAACCACCAGCCAGAAAAAGGTAAAAATCCGCTCTTCCGAGATTTCGGAGGCCGAGATTTTCCACGGCCAGCTTTCTCCATATTCCGGAATGACTTCGCGGATACAGGTCATTATATCCTGATAGAAGCCCAGGCCGGTAAGTATCGGAGTTAGGTCGCGATAAAAGGTTTTGATGCCCAGACTTTCCCCCACCAGGCGGCTGAGCTTCAGAGTGTCTGGATGGGAGTCGCGCTCGGGCATCAGGAGACCGATGACCTTTTCGGCGCCCAGAGCCCGGACACAGAGGGCCGCCGTGACTGAACTATCGATCCCGCCGGAAATACCCACCACCGCCCCCTGCTTGCGAAGGCGGCGCCCGACAGCCTCGGAAACAAAGGCGGTCAGGCGGGCAGCTTCTTTTTCACAATCAAGCTTCAGCCTGTCATATGAAAATTCATTCATATGTTCTTCTGGGCACATGGCGCACCTCGCTGAATCAGGTTAATCTGAAGACAATCGGGGAGAGAATCTTAAATTTTCCTTGTGAGCCTCCATTCTTTTGACAACCATAAAATCTTTCTGCCTTCTCCCCAGAATCATCTCTTCATACCCCCAAAAATTTTTTGCCCTGCCTATTGGCTGCCCCGGGTCTTCTTATGAAGCCGTGACATCAACTCTTTATAATTTATCTTGCCGTTTGGCGTCTTAGGCAGTGAATCAACCAGCCAGACATGCCGCGGTACTTTATACGGCTCTAAATTCTGCTGACAGTGCTGCCTGACCTGGGTTTCGTTGAGCTTAACATCTTTCTTCGAGGTAACAAAGACCCCAACCACCGCCCCTCCGATATCATCAGAGACTGGCACCGCGGCCACCTCGACCGCACCATTCAGGGCCGCTATCGCCTTTTCCACTTCGGCCAGGTTAATCCGGTGGCCGTAGGATTTAATCTGACGGTCGCGGCGCCCGAGGTAATAGAGCAACCCGTTTTCATCCTGGCGGAAAAGGTCCCCGGTCTGAAGCCAGCGTTCTTCGGGATATCTCCCCCGCCGGAAAACCTTATCGGTCAGTTTTTTGTCCCGCCAGTAACCCTGCATGACCGTCGGTCCCCGGACGACGAGCTGTCCGGGCTTTCCGGGCGGCACAGGCTTGCCGCGGCGGTCAACCAGAGCCACTTCAAGGTTCGGCATGGGAATTCCAACCGAATCCGGATGCTTATCTATTAATTCCGGCGGAAGATAGCTCACCCTTTTGCATTCACTCAGGCCATACATTGAATAGAGTTTCACCCGGGGAAGGAGCTCTCTGAGCTGGCGGATGTGGGAGACGGGCCAGGCGGCTCCGGTATTGGTGATGTAGCGCAGTGATTTAAGCTGCCGGGCCGGGAATTTCTTAAGCTTCAGGAGCATGGCCGAAATTGAGGGAATTATGGGAAAGCCGGTAACTTTCTCTCTTTCCATGGCCGAGAGAATATCCTGAATATAGGCAAAGGAGGGTTCGAGCACCAGCGTTCCGCCGAACATAAAGCACATCAAGACCTGATAAAGTCCATAATCAAAAGACAGTGGCAAAACATCAAGGATTATATCGTCGGGGGTGTTTTCAAGATACTGGATGATGCTCCGGGCGGCAGTCACCATGTTGTGATGAGTGCAGACGATGCCCTTGGGCTTACCGGTTGAACCAGAAGTATAAATCAGGCAGGCCAGGTCGTTTTCCAGAAGCCTGGGCAGCTGGACATCGACAGAGAGTTTTTCAACCAGACCGGCAAAATTAAGCGCTTTAGGATAGGTTCGGGGCGGGGACTGGCTTCCGTCCACTATTATTAGCTGAAGATTTTCAGGAAAAGGCCGGGCGTCATCCCTCTGATAAAGCTTACGCCTGTAGGTGATTAGAACCCGGGCGCCAGAATCATCAATGATGGAATCTACAACCGGCCAGGGACTTCTGGACTCGATGATGATAAAAATCCCTCCGGCTTTAAGAATTCCGTAGATGACGATTACTGCTTCCGGACAGTTGTCAAGACAGATGACCGCTCGTTCGCCCTTCTTAAATCCCATCAGAACCAGGGTTTCGGCCAGGCTGGTAGATTTTTCCTCGATTTCCCGGTAGGTTAACTTCTGACTGCGGCTAATGAGAGCGGTCTTGCCGGGATGGCGGCCGGCAGTCCGGGTCAACCAATCCTGGACAAGGAACGGGTCAAACTGCATCTGTTTAACCCTGCCAACCAAGCTTTCTTTCTATAAAGCTGGCTATCTTGTTTATGCTGTCGAGATTTTCAGCTGTTAATTCCTCATCCTCGATTTTAAGGTTGAAGCGGTTTTCGATGAAGCTAACTATTTCCAGGATGCCGACTGAATCCACGGTATTGGTCTCCAGGAGGGAGTCCTCATCGTTGAGCTGGTCACCACAGTTGAAAAGGAACTTTTCTACTATGAATTTTCTGATTTCATCTCTGATCATCTGGCTCACCTTTTTTCCGTAAGGGTCTCAAGCCGTGGACAAATTCCTGGTAGGTGTGCTCCGGGGTAAGCGGCACTGTAACCTTGCCCAGGACGGTGGCTGGCGCGTGGCCGAAAAAAACTCCCGGCGGAACATTGTGAGAGACGACAGTTCCAGCCTGGATGACCGAACCCCTTCCAATCCGGACGCCGGGAAGAATCACGCAATGAGGACCAATGAAAACATCGGGTTCAATCACTACCGGCTTGACCACTGTTTCCCTTGATCTGGTCCAGTAAAGGTGCGAGATGACAGCCGTGCCGATGCCCACTGTGACATTATCCCCTATCTCTATGGCTTCCGGATGAAGCTCATCTATGTAGACATACTGACTTATCCAGACGTTCCTTCCTATTTTAACGCCGCGAAGCCTGTTAAGACCCGGACGCAGGGAACTCCCACCGGGAATAAAGTAGGCAATTCGCCTTAAAATCCGCTGAAAAATCCTCACGCTCTGCTCCCCGCCTGCCCGGTTAGCTACCCCTAAAAAAAAGCACGATTTTTTCTATCATAAAACCATCAAAACTGTCAACAAAAAGGTTCTTTCAGGCACAGACATAGTATCCAGGGTAAGGGTAGTATCTGGAGGCAGCGTGGTGGTCGGCCAGCTGTTGGGATGGGTGTTGAAGAAGCCAAGGGATTAATCAGACTGGCACTTGAAAAAGCAGGGCTTCCTCCGGTAAAAGTTTTGTTAAAACTTTTAACTGAAAGGAGGAAGCCCGAACCCAAATGACGAGATATATATACCCCAGATACCATG
>CAZDZU010000194.1:0-4089 GCA_964509995.1 uncultured Eubacteriales bacterium
TACCCCGACCGCGATTTTGGTCAGAACGTAGGCCACCAGTGATATGCCCGAGAGCACGGTCCGCGCCTGTGGCGAGAACCGGCGTTCCAGAAATTCCGGCATGGTAAAAACCCGGGAACGGGTGTAAAACGGAACCATCATCCAGGCCAGAACCAGCAGGCACCAGGCATGGAGTTCATAATGGGCCATGGCCACGCCGTCAGTGGCTCCGGAACCGGCCAGACCGACCAGATGTTCAGAGCCGATGTTGGAAGCAAAGATGGAAGCTCCAACTATGAACCAGCCCAGATGACGCCCGGCCAGAAAGTACTGGTCGGTTGTCTTCTCTCTATGTTTTTTGATTGTCCACCAGGCTATACCCATGATCAACATGAAATAGCCGGCAATAACCACCCAGTCAATTGTCTTCAGCATCATGAAACGACCTCCTTGCAAATATCATCTGGCAGTGATTGGGTTGGACTTGAAAAAAGATAAAAAATGGCCAGAAGCAGGAACAGCTCTGGCTTTTTTGAGTAGTATTTTTCTTTTGCCAGGCGGCCAGATAAATTAATTCACTCTGGTTAAAGCATCCGGACACCATAAGAGGCAAGTATAATTCGGTCGAGAATACCTTGTCAAAAAAAGATAACCTGGCCACAGTTTTTCTGTTTGACCATGTTAAGGATTAGGTTTATCTTTAACTTGACAGTAAGATTTAAGCTTGACCGGGGAAAGAGAGGGGCATTTTTTCTCTTCAAGCTTTTATCAGTTCCGATAAAAGGAAGGGCGATGCCGCAAACCTGTCCCAGATGCGGTACGAGCAACAGCGAGACCCAGAGGTTCTGCGGTGAGTGCGGGGCTCCGTTTTCCAGCTCGACCGATGTCGGGGCCGAAAGAACTCTCACCATCGACACCAGCCTGACGGAATGGCTGAGCCCGGGGAGCCTGTTTGCGGGCAAGTATCAGGTCATCCGGCAGATTGGCCGCGGCGGCATGGGCATTGTCTATGAGGCTCAGGATGTCAAACTGAAAAGGGCAGTGGCTCTCAAGCTTCTTCCGGGAGAATTGCTCGCTGACAGCCTGGCAAGGGAGCGTTTCATTCATTAAGCCCGGGCTTGCTCCGCCCTTGACCATCCCAATATCTGCCCCATCCATGAAATCGGTGAAACTGAAAGCGGACAGATATACATCGCCATGGCCTTATGCAGGGGCGAGAGTCTGAAGCAGAAAATCCGCCGGGGCCCTCTCAGCCCGGAAGAAACATTGAAACTGGCGCTGCAGATTGCCGAGGGGCTAGCCGCGGCTCATGCCGAGGGAATCATTCACCGCGACGTAAAACCGGCCAATATTCTGGTTTCTGAAGCCGGGCAGGCCAGGCTGGTCGATTTCGGCCTGGCCAAGCTCGTCGGAGAAGTCCGTATCACCAGGCCCGGGGTGGTGATGGGCACTCTGGCTTACATGTCGCCCGAACAATTTACCGGGGGCGAAATTGACGCCAGGACAGATGTCTGGTCGCTGGGAGTGGTGATGTATGAGATGCTGACCGGCCGGCTTCCCTTTGAGGCTGACACCGAGCCGGCCTGTGTGTATTCTATAGTCCATAAAAAACACCGGCCGATTAATAGCCTGCCGCTCGAAATACCGCAGAACCTGGCGGCTATCGTCGAAAAAGCCCTGTCCAAGGATCCCGACGACAGATTCCCCTCGGCCCGGGAAATGGCCTCAGCCTTAAGGGCCATTCTTGAGGGGAGGGAAGTCTCTATAAGAAAAAAAACAGCTTCAGTCCGCCGGGCGGCGGTCGGGGTGGTTCTGGCTTTTCTGGTTATGGCTGTGGCTTTTATGGTAGCTCCGGGCTGGTTCAGGAGGCTGGGCGAATATGCCGGTCTGGCCGGGCCCTCAGAGGGGCTGCATATGGCCCTTCTGCCTATGAGAGCCATATCGGGCAACGAGGAAGAACAGTTGATGGCCGAGGGCCTGTCCGAGCTTCTCAATCGCCAGCTCGGATTGCTGGCCGGACAGGTTAAAAACTGCTGGATTGCCCCTCTCAGCCATGTCGAGGGTTATGAGGTTAAAGAAGCTTCCGATGCCCGGCGCATCCTTGGGGCCAGCCTGGTTCTGACGGGTTCGATAAGAAAGGCCGGAGGAATACTGACCGTGAGTCTGGACCTTATTGATACCCGCACCCTCCGTCGTTTGCAGAACATCAGCAGGACAGATAGTCTGGCCAACGTGGCCACCTGGCAGGAAGATCTGGCTCTGGAAACCGGAAAGGCGGCCAGGATTTTGATCAGACCGGAGTTTCGTTCAACCCTGGCGGTCGGGGGAACTACCATACCTTCCGCTTTCCTGGCCAGTCTGTGCGGACTGGCCTATTTTTCCCGGGAGGGACAGGATAACGCTCAAAAGGCGAGGGAAGCCTTACAGGAAGCGGTTGCCCTGGACCCGGCCTTTTCGGGTGCCCTGATCAATCTGGCTCGTTCGGAATGGAGACTGTTTACCCTTAGTGGCAATTCCGAACTGGCCAGTCAGGCAGAGAGCCATCTCCGGGAAGCCCTGAGGCTGAACGGCGATGCCGATCTGGCCCATCTCTGTCTTTCCAGAATGTATCGCGGCCTCGGACGTTATGGTGAGGCCATTGGTGAGGCGGAAATGGTAAACCGCCAGTCATCCTGGATGTATGAAACCATGTTGAATCTGGCCAGGGTCTACCTGGAAAAGCAGGAGAGTTCCCGGGCCGAGTCCACCTATCTTGAAGCCCTGAAGTTGCGGCCCCGGTACTGGGAAGTCCTGAGCTATCTCGGACTGTTCTACTTTTATCAGGGGCGTATGGAGAAAGCCAGAGAGATGTTCCTGGAGGTTACCAGAGTGGTTCCGGGTAATATCAACGGACTCAACAACCTGGGGGCCACCTATTACAAACTCGGCCAGAATCAGAAGGCGGAAGAGATATTTGAACGGTCGAATGCCATCAAGCGGAACCCGGATGCCTGTTCCAATCTGGGGCACATTTATTATTATCGCGGCCGCTATGAGGACGCAGTGGTCATGAACGAGTCGGCGATTGGCTATCAAAAGGAGGATCCGTTGCTCTGGGGAAATCTGGCTGATGCCTGTTTCTTCGTTCCTGGTGATGAAGAAAAAGCCCGGCAGGCATATGCTCAGGCTATCCGGCTGGCCGAGAGGGATCTTCTGGGTGATAAGGGTAATGCCAGCCTGCGTTCCAGTCTGGCCGTTTACCTGGCCAAGGTTGGTGAAAGCCGGAGAGCCGGGGCTGAAATCGAAGAAGCTATTAAAGTACAACCGCTTGACCCCAACATTATCCTGAAATCTGTGGTTGTTTATGAGCTCAGCGGTGAAAGAGAGAAAGCCTTACAGGCTTTAAGAAAATATCTTGAGCTGAAAGGTCCCATGGAAGAAGTTTTGAAGGATCCTTTCCTGGCCGCTCTGAGGCGGGATCCGGTTTTTAATGAAACAATACGAAAAGGCAGGAATTGAGGGGGGTGATGAGGTCCGGACCCATCTTGAAGTTCAGGTCCCTGATAATCAGGGATTCTGATAAATATAAATCGTGAGCCGATAGTCCCGATGCCGGTCAGGCAAGAGGGAGGTTTCAAGGAGGGAATTATGAAACCAAGAACAGTGGATGTGTATTTGAGGGTAACAGCCGGAAGGCTTGAATGCGACCCGGCCATCATTGAAGTTTATCCTGGTGACGGGATAGTCTGGAAATGGGCGGGAGGCAGACCCTTTCCTTTTGGCCTGGTCATTAAATCGCCCTTCTCGCCGCTGGAAAATCAATTCTATGTCAATCTGCTGAAGAAGCGCGATATTGAAATGAGGACCAGTGTCCTGCCGTGCGCTCCCCCCGGAAGATATCCTTATCTGGTGGCCGCTTTTGTCGACGGTAAATTGCTGGTGGAAGACCCGGAGATAATAGTCCGTCCGCCGGTAAAAGATGGCTGATGGTTAACAGAGCAAGAATTCTGGAACCAATTTCGCCCTCGGGCTTTCCAGATGACGACTGAGCATAGCTAAAATTATCGCTTTAACCGTTTCTGACCCGGTCTGGAGGCATGGTTAGGGAGCCGGGGCAGAAGGCGTTAGCTG
>CAZDZU010000195.1:0-4087 GCA_964509995.1 uncultured Eubacteriales bacterium
GTATTAGGAAACATTAAATACTCCTTCTACCTAAATAATTTTTATCGGGTAATGTCCCTGGATGGGGACTAAAAAATGGTTCTACCGGCACTTCTTTTTGTTCGTTAATCACGTATGAGACCTTATGCTTTGAGAATTACTAATAACATAAAAAAGAAAAAAAAGAAAGCCAGAATTTTTTTTCGGGGGTGGCGGCAATTATTATCCGGGCATCCTGGAGGCCGGGATGAATCCGACCGGCGTCCGGTTTGGGGCCAGGTCTTATTTCAGGGAGGTGGCAGAAAGGGAAGAACTCAGGGGCGGAGAGCGAGAAATCTGGTAAACTGGTAAAATAATATAATAAGGTTATTGACAGAAACAGGAAGAAAGCCGGAACCGGCGGGAGCAACCATGAAAGCTAATTTTAATAGAATCAAAAAGTTGGTCGGGCTTTGTCTGCTGCTGGTGATGTTTATTCTGACATCCTTCGCCTCTTATGCAGGGGAAGAGAAGCTCCAGAGCGAGGAGTCGGCTCTTGATCGGCGGGTCCGACAATTTCTGGACAGCCGCCGCCATACCTGGTATGACATGAACGTTCCGGAAAGCGACGGCCGAATTCTGTATGAGCTGATTATAAAGCATGGCTACAGGCGGGCGCTTGAAATCGGAACCTCCACCGGACATTCGGCCATCTGGATTGCCTGGGCCCTGAGCAAGACGGGCGGCAAGCTGATCACCATAGAAATGGACGAAGACCGGTACCACCAGGCTGTGGCCAACTTCAAAGAAGCCGGCCTGGACCACCTGATTGAAGCCAGGCTCGGGGATGCCCACCGGATTGTCCCCGCCCTTGACGGGCCGTTCGATTTTGTTTTTTGCGATGCCGATAAAGACTGGTATAAGAATTATCTGGAAGCAGTGGTGCCGAAGCTCGAAGCAGGGGGCTGTTTTGCGGCTCACAATGTCGGGCAGGGAAGAGGAAGCCGCTGGCTCCAGCCGGGGATCAGGGAATTCCTGGATTATGCCTATTCTCATCCCGGGCTGGAAACGACCATAGATTCACGGAGCCGGTCGGGGATTTCATTGAGTTTTAAGAAAAATAAATGACGGGAGTTTGCGGCTTTTCTGTGAAGCCGGGAAAGAGGGGAACTTCTCAAAGCAGAGGAATACAATCTTTCCCCGATTGATTGATGTCTTTATTGCGGCCGCGGCAGGAAAGAGTTTCAGAATGAAATTTAAATCAAAAAATTTATCGATGAGTCTTTAATAGAATTCTTGCATACAGAAAGGCATCAGGCTTTGCCGTATAACTCTTAAAAGAGTCATCAGGAGAAAATAATTAAGCCGGATTGACGGCAGCTGCCGGGAGCCCTGAAAATAAAAACCCCTTAAAACTCAGAAATCGATTAACTGTTAGCGTTCAATCGTGCTGGCCGTTCCCGGGCGACGGGCTGCTTTCCAGGCCTGCCGGGAGTTCTTCTTACCCTGAACCAGGGTGGCTGTGCCTTCCAGAAGGTCGCCTTCCGCCCTTCCGGAAAAAATAAGTTCGGTGTCGGTCGTTCCCGGAAGAATTACGGAAAATTCGACCTCCGGACCGTTGATTCTGGTCTCCGGAATATGAATGACCTGTTCTCCCAGGTAGAGCTTGCCCGAAAAAAACTGATACGCCTGACTGACTTCCAGGCGGCAGTCTGTTTTCTTCTGGTTGAGATTGAGGCTCCAGTCCCAGAGGCCGGAAATATTCGCCGGGATGATCCACAGGAAAACAGTATGGACATAAAGGTCGACGGGCACATAGGTCATGCGGTCTGCCTGCCATTCGTCCATATCGAACTGATGGGAGATAATCCTTGTACCCGGCCTGAGTTTCAGAATAGTCGGCCTCAGGCGGATGTTGACATCGGGGAGCAGATACATGGTGACCACCGTGGCCTCGCTGAAATCGGCCTCAAAGATATCGGCCCGTCTGAATTCCACCAGGTTCTCCACGCCGGCAATTCTGGCATATTCCCGGCTTTCCCTGATCCTTTCCTGGTCGATGTCGATACCTACCGCCCTGATTCCCGCCCGCCGGGCGGCCGCAATTACGATCCGGCCGTCGCCGCAGCCCAGGTCGTAGAGAATGTCGCCTTTTTTGAGTTCGGCAAACCTCAGCATGTCTTCTATGACTTCAAAGGGCGTCGGGACGAAGGGCACGTCCAGGCGGACTTCCTGAGCCCGCAGACCATTTCCCGTCGACAGGCTGGCTGAAAGCAGGATGAAGCAAAAGAACGCCAGAACCGTCTTTTTTGTTTTCCCCATGGTTTCTCCCTCAACAGAAGATGGAATAAAAGATTACTCCTCTCAACTACCACAAAAACGCTCTCACTGTCAAAAACTCCGTTTAATGGCTGTCTTGCATTTCCGGGGGGATGTTCTCTGGAAGCATTAAAAGTCCGGATAGTGGCAGAAATTCTTCTGAGGGCGACCTGTTCGGGCCGGGCCAAAAAAATCCTTGACCCTCAGTCTCCCTTAAAGTAGATTTTTGTCATCTTTTAAAGGCAGGGAGAAGATGGTAGAGCCCGGCCCGAAAGACACGGACCTTAAACCGACTCTGGGTCCGCTGTCCCTGACGAACATCGTGGTGGCCAATATGATAGGAGCGGGTATCTTCACCACCTCCGGGTTGCTGCTTCGCGACCTTGGCCACCCGCTGCTGATGCTGGCCCTCTGGGCGGCCGGCGGTCTGATCGCCCTCTGCGGGGCACTGAGTTACGGAGAGCTGGGGGCGGCTTTTCCCCGGGCCGGAGGCGAGTACTATTTTCTCTCGCGGCTGTTCCATCCGCTGGTCGGCTTTCTGAGCGGCTGGGTTTCCTTCTTCGTCGGTTTTTCTGCGCCCATTGCCGCCTCGGCCGTCGGTTTCAGCGAATACCTGGCCCGGGCTTTCCCGGTTCTGAACGAACCTCTGAACCTGGGTCTGACCATTATACCGGCGGTCACCAGGAAAGCTATCGCCTGCCTGATAATATTCGCCTTTACCCTGATCCACGTTCAGGGGCTCAAGCCAGGGGCCCGGGTTCAGAACTTCCTGACCGGCGGCAAGGTGGGTCTGATTCTATTTCTGATTCTGGCCGGCTTTGCCAGCAGCCAGGGGGACTGGAGTCATTTCACTGCCGGCGACTGGCTTCCGTCCGGGTTTTCCTCGCTCAAGGTAGTCGGTCTGTCGTTGATGTGGATCATGTTTGCCTATAGCGGCTGGAACGCCTCAGCCTATCTTGGCGCGGAAATCAAAAATCCACGCCGCGACCTGCCCCTGTCCCTGCTGCTGGGGACAGCCGTCGTCATCCTGCTGTACCTGGGTCTCAACCTGCTGTATGTTTACGCCGTCCCGCCGGCCGAGATGAAAGGGGTGATTTCAGTGGGCGGGCTGGCTGCCGGAAAACTCCTGGGGGCCGGCTGGGAAAAGTTTCTTTCGCTCATGATCGCCTTTGCTCTTTTTTCCTCGCTGAGCGCTTTTATCATCATCGGGCCCAGAGTCTATTACGCCATGGCCGCGGACAGACTTTTTTTCCCTTTTGCCGCCCGGGTCCACCCCGTAAGCCGCGTGCCGGCGCTTTCCATCTGGCTTCAGGGGGCTATTGCCACGGTCATCGCCGTTTCCGGGGCTTTTGAACATATTCTGACCTACATGGGTTTTTCGCTCGGGATTTTTCCCATCCTGGCCGTTGTCGGAGTGTTCAAACTGAGAAAGCAAAAACCGGATAGTCTAAAACTGCCCGGCTTTCCGCTGGTCCAGATTGTTTACCTGGTGACCGGGGTCAGCATCCTGGTACTGGGCATGCTGCAGAGCCCCGGGCCCTCGGGCGTGGCCATCCTGACCGTCCTGGCCGCTTTTCCTGCCTACCATTTCTTCAGAAAAAAATACAATAGAGGGCAATAGAATCGGCTGGCTTGAGGCGGGTCGTTTCTTTCGCCGCTTTCCGGGGGGCTCTTCTGCGGTGAAGATAGCGGCCGGTCGGTCCCCTCTAATATATGAATGGTTATTCATATGTCGGGCTGCGGGGAGGCGGCTCGCAGTCCTTCCCTCCGACCCTGTTTTTCCCGGATAAGAGAAGTAGCTTTTCTGGAG
>CAZDZU010000196.1:0-4084 GCA_964509995.1 uncultured Eubacteriales bacterium
AATCTGAGTTACCTCGATTATTTCCTCAAACGTCATCTCCGGCAGAATGGTCGGAAGCCTTCTGGCCAGCATGGTCTTCCCGGAGCCGGGAGGCCCGATCATCAGGAGATTATGCCCACCGGCGGCAGCCACTTCCAGCGCCCGCTTGGCCTGCTGCTGGCCGCGCACTTCAGAAAAATCAAGCTCGCTGGCGGTCTCGCCAAGAAGCTCCTCCAGGCTGAAAGAACACGGTCTGACTTCCTCCCGGCCGTCAAGAATTTTTATCACTTCCAGCAGATGATTGACGGCCAGGACCTCCGTTTCCCGGACCAGGCAGGCCTCACGAGCGTTTTTCCCCGGCAAAACCAGACCCGCGAGTTTCTTCCGGCTGGCCAGAAGCGAAAAGGGCAGTCCTCCCCTGACCGCCTTCAGACTTCCTTCCAGGGTTAACTCGCCAACAAAAATGAACCGGTCCAGCTTATCAGCCGGAACCATTCCCAGGTAAGCCAGCAGGCCCAGGGCTATCGGCAGGTCAAAAGCCGAACCTTCCTTCTTCCGGCTGGCTGGAGCCAGGTTGATGATGATTTTTTTTGCCGGAAATTCAAAGCCGCAGTTTCTCAGGGCCGCTCGAACCCTTTCCTTGCTCTCCCTGACCGCGGCGTCGGGCAGGCCGACAATGACAAAAGCTGGCAGGCCGGGTGATATGTCAACTTCGACTTCCACCAGGTAGGCTTCGACTCCATTAAGGGAAGCACTGTTAATCCGGATGAGCATGAGGCCACAGATAAAGACGCCACGGGGGTGAGGAAATTCTCAGCCGATTATTTCTTGGCGGTCAGGCCGAACTCTTTGGACAGTCTCTCGATTTCCTGTTCGATATCTTCAATTGATTGAACTTTTATTTTGGTTGTGGGGAAAGGAGTCTCGGCTCCCGGTCGGACAAAATCAATTTTTACCCCGGACTGTTTTTTGCCGCCCCTTTTCCGGGACGGAGCGGGAGCGATCGTGTCGACCTGGGCGGGAGAGGTTATTATTTCAGCCGGGGCAAAATCGCGGCTTTCCCCTTCTTCCATTTCCGATTCTTTCGGTCTCTTCTCTCCCAGAACACTCTCCCGGACAACGGGGACGGTCAATCTGGCGATTTCCTTTAAGGTTTCCAGAACTCCGCGACCGTTGATGGCTTCGGCCTCGATGTAAGGCGCGTTCCGGTGATTGAGCAGACGGTTCAGAGTCTCGACCGGAATCAGGTTGGGCAGGTCCCTCTTGTTATACTGGAAAACCAGGGGAATGCGGTTAAGGTCTATGTTATGCTCCAGACAGTTCCGTCTCAATCCGTCAAAGCTTTCCAGGTTGGCATCGAGCAGCGGCAGCTGGGAATCGGCCACGAAGACCACGCCGTCGGCTCCCTTCAGGACGCTCTTGCGGGAGGCTTCATAAAACACCTGCCCGGGGACTGTCAGCAGCTGGAAATGAACTTTGAAGTCTCTGATAAGACCGGCCCTGATGGGCAGCAGGTCGAAGAAAAAAGTCCTTTCAGTTTCGGTTTCCAGGCAGACCAGCTCGCCGCGATAAGCCGGCTCCAGCTTAAAATAAATATATCTTAGATTTGTGGTTTTCCCGCTCAGGCCCGGCCCGTAATAGACAATTTTAATCGCTATATTCTTGGTGACGAAATTGACATAGGCCATCTATTGCTGTCTCCCCATCATGGCTATTGTTAGCATACCACAAGAATTTAGTCAACCGACAAAGCCGCTGCTTGAAAAATGGGGGTGTAAATTGCAAACCCCCGGTGGCTGTGCTATTTTTTCCACTGACCCTGGAGGCTTCTTTTGGGCCACCAGAAAATTCTGACCTTATAAAGGAGATCATTTTGACCGAACAAGATTTTCGTTCCAGGCCCAGAGTGGCGGTAATCGGCGGGAACAAACCCGACCCGGAGTCTCTTAAAATAGCCTATCGGGTCGGCCGGTTACTGGCTGAAAGAGGCGCCATTCTGGTCTGCGGGGGTCTGGGCGGGGTCATGGAAGAAGCAGCCCGGGGTTGCCGGGAGGCTGGCGGCCTGAGCCTGGGCATTCTTCCCGGACAGAAGATCGATGAGGCCAACTACCATATCGATATACCGGTGGCCACGGGCATCGGCTACAACCGAAACTCCATGGTGGTGCTCAATGCCCAATCCGTAATCGCCATAGACGGGGAATACGGCACCCTGAGCGAAATTGCCTTTGCCAGGATATTCGGCCGCAAAATAATCGGGCTGAATACCTGGTCAATTCCCGGGGTCATCCCGGCCAGCTCTCCCGAAGAAGCGGTCAACCTGGCTCTGGAAGGCATAAGATGACTTCTGACTGCAAACCGGAAGTGCCCGGTCTGGCTGACAGCGAGCCGGGACCTTTTGAAAACGCCACCGAAGACCTGCGGCTCGACTTACCGCTTCTCGAAAATTTCAAGCTGACCATTTCCTATGACGGCACCGATTATCATGGCTGGCAGAGACAGCCCAACCGGGTCACCATCCAGGGAAAGCTGGAAGATGTCCTGATGAGAATCTTCGGGGAAAAAATCAATCTCCAGGCCGCCGGCCGCACCGACGCCGGGGTCCATGCCCTGGGCCAGGTGGCCAATTTCAGGGCCAACTGCCGTTTGAGCGAGGATGAACTCCTGCGAGCGTTGAATGCCATGCTTCCCTTCGATATCCGCATCCTGCGGGTGGAAAAGGCTGCCCCCAGCTTTCACGCTCGCAAATCAGCCCGCTCCAAGGTCTACCGCTACCGCATAAAAATTTCGCCCATTATCAGTCCCTTCGATTACCGGTATGTGCTTCACTATCCCTACCCGCTGGACATCCCGGCCATGGAAGAAGCCGCCCGCCGCTTCGAGCGGGAAGCAGACTTTTCTGCTTTTTCTTCCGGCGACTATCCCAACCCGGTGAGAAAAATCTTCAGTTCCAGGCTGGAGAACTTCGAAGATGAACTGGTCTATACGGTCGAAGCTAACGGTTTCCTTCGTTATATGGTCAGAACCATAGTCGGGACTCTGATCATGACCGGACGCGGACGGCTTAAACCCGAAGAGATTGACAGCCTTTTTGAACAGAAGAAAAGAACCCTGTCCAGCCCCAGCGCCCCGGCCCGCGGCCTGTGTCTGATGCGGGTTAACTACTGACCGCTCAGCTTAGTATAAGGCCCATAACGTAGGCGTCCTCCACCGGCCGGCTGTAATATTCCTTTCTCACCCCGAGAATTGAAAAGCCGAGTTTACGGTAGAGGGCAAGCGCCCGGTGGTTGCTGACCCGGACTTCGAGCGAAACAAAATGCACCCCGTTTTCTTTCATCCGGTTGAGGACGTAGCGCAGGGCCAGCTCCCCCAGTCCCCGGCCCTGAAAATCAGGATGGATGGCCACGTTATTGACCTGAGCTTCGTCGCCTATCTGCCAGAAGATCACATAACCAGCTATTCGTTTCTGTTCTCGATGGACAACCACCAGGGGAAAAGAAATGGCCCGGTTCTGAATCTCGCCCAGAAAGGTTTCCCGGCTCCAGGGATTGGAAAAGCAGAGTTTCTCTATGGCCAGAACTTCTGGCAGGTCATCTTCTCCCATTCTCCTGATCAGAACAGGAGATTCATCGTTAGCGGACAGTTTTTTTCTCCTCAGCCTGGGATGGACGATAATAAATCGGCTGAAGCTCGGCCGGGCTGATGCCTCCCCCGCTGGCCAGAATTTTCTCGGCGATCCGGCCAACTTCGGCCGCAATGTGAAAACTGCGGTCGGGGAAAAGAGCCCGGCCGCTGAATCTTTCCTCAACCGTCGAGCGATAGAGTGCCGCTCCGGTTCCGATAAAAGCAATTATCTGGTCGGAAGGCAGCCGGGCCAGAAAATCCGCCGGGCGGTAAGCACCCGGCTCCACAATTTCTTTCAGGCCTGCGACATCCGGCCGATAGGCGCCCGCAAAAACCTCTCCCTTTCGGGCATCAATCATCGGGGCCATGACTTCTATACCTGGCAGAATGAGCTTACCGGCCAGGGCTTCCAGGGCTGAAACGGCCGCCAGAGGCCGGCCTGAAGCCAGGGCCAGAGCTTTAACCAGGCTCAGCCCTATCC
>CAZDZU010000197.1:0-4078 GCA_964509995.1 uncultured Eubacteriales bacterium
GTCCACAGCAGAGAAGAAATTTCCGTAAATTCTGATAAATTTCCTGGCTGGAGCGGACTTTAATTACCCCCCATACCCATAGAAGGGGGAAGTCTGCTCTGTAAAATGAAAATCAATCAACCGGTAAACCCTTGATTCCCGTCCTCCGTAGTTTCTGGTGGAGACCAGAAATGAGGAGAACAGAATGCCGGTTGAATTGAAAACCCTGCTTATAATTTCCGCTGTCCTGCTGACCCTGTCTTCCTGTCTGGTGGTGGCGGTGAAAAAAACAGACAGAGAAGCAGAGCTTGAATTGCAGAAAGCCAGGCAACAAATCTTAAAATTATCCTCGCCTTCCTCCGCTTCCGCCCGGCCTCACCGCTTCAGAATACTGGTCTACGACCCTGACGATGGGCAGCTGCTCAGGATTTCGCTGCCTCTCTGGCTGGTCAAAAAAGGCTTGAATCAGGAAGCTGATAGCACGGCTTATTCTCATGGTCCGGATTTTGAATTCGACCTGAATGGCTTCAGACGGGCGATATCCGAAATGCCCCGGGGGCTGGTGGCCGAGGTTCTAACCGACCGGGAAAAGGTGCTTTTATGGCTGGAATAAGGATATACTATGGGCGAGAGGACGCCGCCGGGGACAGAGTCAGAGGATGGAACAGAGAAATGAACGGGCAGTTGATCCGCAGATTGAATTCCTGGTGGACCGGGTTAAAAACGGGGACAGGGAAGCTTTCATGAAAATCGTGGCTGCGTACCAGCAGAAAATCTTCGTTCTGGCCTACTCCATGGTCCGGGACAGAGAAGATGCTCTGGACCTGGTCCAGGAAGTTTTCATCAGGTTGTATGAAAAAATTCGGAGCTACCGGGCTGGAGAAAACTTCCAGGCCTGGCTGCTTCAGATTGCCCGCAACCTGAGCATCGATTTTCTGCGGCGTAATAAAGCCAGAAGAAAGGACAGCCTGGACGGGCTGGACCTGGACCGGGCTGACCTGGCGGCTGAACAGGAAGACCAGGACCGGTTTCAGACCAGAGAGTTTATTCACCGGGCAGTTCTGGCCCTTCCGGAAAAACAGCGGCTGGTGTTCATCCTGCATCATTTTGATGAACTGAAGTATGAGGAAATAGCCGAACGTCTGGGCATAGCCCTGGGCACGGTCAAGTCCCTTCATTTCAAAGCTATCAGGAACCTGAGAAAGACCCTGGCTCCGGGCCTGGGAGGTGTCAGGTGAAGGTCTGCAGTCAATATAAAAAGGACTGGCCGGCTTTCATCAGCGGTCAGCTTTCCCCGGGCCGGAGCGCGGAAATGGCTGCCCATCTTGAAACCTGCCCGTCCTGCCGGGCCGAACTGGAAGAAACAGGCCGGTTGATGGCCCTGACCAGGGGCTTCAAGGAAGAGCTGGACCGGGTAATGGCCACGGTTGACTGGGAGGCCTTGCCTGCCGAGATAACCGCGAAAGTCTGGCAACGGAAGGAGCAGAAAATTCGGTCGGCGACTTCATCCGGCTGGCGGCTGTGGAGATGGCAGCCGGTGGCGGTCGGGTTGTTCCTCGGCCTGATACTGGGCGGAGTTCTGACCTTTCTGTTGCTGGAACCGCAGAAACCGGTCCGGGTGGCCGGTCGGCAGGAGTCGGGTATTTCTCTGCCGGCCGACCTGGTGGAGCGGGTTGATGTGGCCCTCGCCCGGAGAGAAACCATAGATTATCTGGAACGGAGCCAGTATCTTCTGCTCGACCTGCTTCAGAACGGGTGGTCGGCGGAATCAAGTCTTATCCGCCAGGAAAAAATCCAGCAGTTATTGACCGAAAAAAAATACCTTAACGACCAGCTTGACGACTGGCGGTTGATGAAGGCCAGAGCCATCTGCGACCAGATTGAGCTGCTGTTCCTGGAGCTCAGCCAGCTTAGTCCCGAGCTTTCAGCCAGAGAACTTGAGAAGGTCAAAAAGATGGTCGAGGAAAAACAGCTTCTGCTGAAAATTAATCTGGTCAAAAAAGAACTCCAGCAAGGTGAGGTTTGAGTTGATGAAAAAAGCGACCATGATTTTAATCATAGCCTTTCTTCTGACCCCGGGTGTGGTCAGACCGGTTCTTGCCCAGACCCGGGGCGGCGAGGATGAAAAACTGCTTCAGGAAGCCAAGCTTCTGATCTTTGATAAAAACTGGACGGAGGCCGAAAAAAAGCTTTCCAGACTGATCTCCAGTCACTCCCAGAGCGGATATTATGCCCAGGCCCTTTTTTATCTTGGCAAGTGTCAGGCTGAACAGAAAGACAGAGAGAAAGAAGCCCTTGAATCTTTTGAAGCTTTTCTGCGCAGGCCCGACCGCCCGCAAAGTCTGCTGGAAGAAGCCGAGATCGCTATCATCGACCTGGCTTTCAAGCTTTTCAATCAGGGTGAAAATAAATACCTCCGGTTACTGGAGGACAGGCTGTCCAGTCCCAACCGGGTTATCAGATATTATGCAGCCATGAAGATGAGCTACCTCAGGGACAAGTCTCTGGCCACCCGTGCCCTGCCGGTGCTGACCAAATTGATAGAGACAGAAAAGGACCAGGAACTGGTCGACCGGGCCCGAATTGCCGTGCTGAGAATTTCACCCCAGGCTCTGAAGGATATTCCTGACCGGTCGGGCAGGGAGGGATTGCGCCTGCTGAAAATCAGGGTTTATGAAAAGGGAAAAAAGGTTCCGAGTGTCTCAGTGAACCTCCCCCTGGCTCTGGCCGACCTGGCCATACAGGCCATTTCTGAGGAAGAGAAAGCCAGAATAAGGGAAAAGGGTTATGACCTCAACCGTATTATTTCCGACCTGGCCAGGGCAAAAGAGAAACTGGTCCGGATTGAAGAGGATGGCAACATCATCGAAATCTGGATTGAGTAGATAAAAATCGGAGATAAGGAGAAATAGAATGAAAAAGGTAATGGTGATCGCAACGCTGTTGGTAAGTCTGCTGTTGCTGGCGACCATTCTGGTGGCCGCCGGCGATAAGGACGATTATCAGGTTATCAAAAAGGCCGTCCAGGAGACCTCCAAAGTTGAGCCAGCGAAAGAGGTCAAATGGTTCAAAGTGCTGGTTACTGATACCGGAACTGGAAAGGAAAAAGTTAAGATAACCATGCCCATTGCTCTGGTGGAAATCTTTGCCCGCTGTGCCGACAATAAAGAAGTCAAACTGGGTCGGGACGGTTGCACCCTGAACCTGCAGGACCTTCTGGCCGAGCTCAAGAAGGTCGGACCTCTGGCCATCATCGAAATTAATGAAGAAGACGAAACAGTGAAGGTCTGGCTGGAATAACCGGCGGTTGCTAACGACACCTTAAAAGGGCTTCCTTCGGGAAGCCCTTTTTTTTGTCTGGGGTGTGCGGGAAACAGGAGCCGGCAGAATCAGGTTTCCGCAGGAGAGCTGAAGATGATTGACAGAAAAGCGAATTTTCGGGCATAATTACAGGCTCAAGCATCAAAAATCCCAGAAGGAGAGCATCAATGGCAAAGTATCGGCTGGCTATTCTACCCGGAGACGGCATCGGCAAGGAAGTGGTTGAGGCGGCCATGATTGTCCTGGATCGACTCAATCTGGATGCAGACTACATTTATGGAGATATCGGCTGGGAATTCTGGTGTAAAGAAGGGAACGCCCTTCCCGACAGGACCGTCAAGCTGTTGAGGGAAACCGACGCTTGCCTGTTCGGGGCCATAACTTCCAAGCCCAAGGAAGATGCGGTCAGGGAACTGGCCCCGGAACTGCAGGGAAAAGGTCTGTCCTATGTCAGTCCTATAGTCAAGCTGCGGCAGCTGTTTGACCTCTATATAAACCTCAGACCATGCAAGGCTTATCCCGGCAACCCGCTGAATTATAAAGAAGGGATCGACCTGGTGATTTTCAGGGAGAACACCGAAGGCAGTTATGCCGGGGTCGAGTTCCACCCGCTGCCCGATAAGGTCAGAGAGGCTCTTCTGCTTCACCCCAAGATGAAGGATTTTAAGGATGTGCCGGCGGACGAAATCGCTGTTTCTACCAGAATCATGACCAGAAAAAGTTGTGAGCGGATCGTCCGGGCAGCCGTCACGGCAGTCGAGTATATTATCGCCGTCGG
>CAZDZU010000198.1:0-4068 GCA_964509995.1 uncultured Eubacteriales bacterium
GTCCAGATGGACAAGACCTGAATCCAGAGCCGCGCGGACGAGTTCCGGGTTATCCGAGTTCATAACACCCATGGAGACCACGGGTAAAACCACCCCCGTCCGGCCCAGCTTCCTGTAGATAAATCCTTCCCGCCGCCCGCCGGGTGGCTGGGGTTCTTTAGCAGCATTTTTATCGGCAGAAACGGACGCGCCCTTTTTCTGTTTTTTCTTATCATCAGCCAGAAGCAGGCTGGCTGCTCCGGTGGTTACCAGGCCCGTTAATCCCACCTTCAAAAAATCACGCCGGTTAAGCGAAGATTTCTTCATGCCGTCCTCCTTTTTTTATCCAGCTTACCCGATTCATTGCGCTCCGTCAATAATAAGATGTTTAAGGATGGGAACACTGACGCAGGGAAAATCCGGGTCCTGGTTTGGCGAGTACTGAGGGGAAGCGGCCACAAAAACAGGAAAGACAAGCTGCTTATGCGGGCCTGTCCTCATCGGTGCCAGATAAGCTGAAGGCCTTAAGGAAGGTCAGGGGCGACGGGAAATAAAGCCAGGCCCTTACCAGTTCGTTTGTCCCCATATCAATAACAGATTTTGCGCTCCTTCCCTGGTAAACAACTTAAAAGGACATTTGTTTCCAGCACAGGAGAAAGGGCAGTTCAGCCTGTTTCTAATATTTTTTGTGTATTAGTATGGGCGAGATTAATATAATAAGGGCGCAAGATTAGGCTACTAATTTTTTTGAAACTACAGGTGGAGGGAAAGTTGAAAATTAAATTGGCAAGCATCAGGTCAGGGTTAAGGAAGTCAGAAATAAATCCTGAAAGCAATTCCAAAAAGAAAAACCGGCCAAAGCTCGGAAGATTATTCAGTCTGATTCTGCTTCCGGCTCTTCTGATTTCGTTCATCGTCTTCAGTACCTCCGGGTGTGCCAGGAAGCCCGAGCCGGCGGACCTCATAATAAGCGGAGCCCGGGTCTACACCGTCAACCCGGCCCAGCCCTGGGCTGAAGCCGTGGCTGTCAGGGGGGAAGAAATTTGCTTTGTGGGCTCAGCCCGGCAGGCGAGGCAATATGCGGGCAGGCAAACCAGAATAATCGAAGCCGGCGGACGGTTGCTTCTTCCGGGCTTCCAGGACAGCCACGTCCATTTTGTGAGCGGCTCTCTCAACCTCAACCGGGTTGACCTGGCCGGCACCAGAAACGTTGAGGAGATTCAGGAGCGAATCCGGAAATTCGCCTCCGAACATCCTGACCTTTCCTGGATTCAGGGCCGCGGCTGGATGTATTCGGCTTTTCCGGGCAATATGCCGCATAAAAAATTTCTGGATGAAGTGGTTCCCGACCGGCCGGCGATCATGCGCTGCGCCGACGGTCACACCAGCTGGGTAAACAGCAAAGCTTTAGAGCTGGCCGGAATTAGCAGAAAGACTCCGGACCCGCCCGACGGAAAAATAATTCGCGATGAAAAGGGCGAGCCGACGGGAGCGCTGCTTGAAGGCGCCGGCTCGCTGGTGGGACGTCTGGTCCCCGAACCAACCCGCGATGAAAGACTGTCAGCTCTGCGCGCCGGAATGCAGGAAGCAGCCCGCTGGGGCGTAACCTGCGTTCATGGCCTTGGGGGCGAGTTTGAGGACCTGGAACTTTTCGACCAGCTCCGGGCCGAAGGGGCGCAGACACTCCGCCTGGTCATCACCATGTGGATTGATGAACCGGGCCCGCAGGAAAAAGATTTTGAGGTTTACGAGGCTGCCCGGGCGAAATACAACGACCGCTGGCTGGCCGTTCGCGGCGTCAAACTGATGCTGGATGGAGTCATAGATTCTGGAACCGGAGCCATGCTCGACCCCTATGAAGAAATGAAAGGAAATAAGGGCAGGCTCTTCTGGGAGCCCGGAGATTATATGAAGGCGGTTCTGGAATTAAGCCGGCGGGGCATTCAGATTTCAACCCACTCGATCGGCGACCGGGCAATCAAACTGACGCTCGACGCTTACGAAAAAGCCCTGAAGGAAAGCGGACATCCCGAGCTGCGGCATAAAATAGAACATGTTGAGTGCGTGGCCGCCGACGATTTCGTCCGGTTCAACAATCCCGGCATCATTGCCAGCTTCCAGCCGCTCCATGCCGACCCCGACCCGGTCTGGATGGCAGCCTGGATTAAAAACGTCGGACCCGAGCGGGAACAGCGGGCTTTCCCCTGGAAATCTGTCCTTAAGGCCGGAGGTCACCTGGCTTTCGGCAGCGACTGGCCGGTGGTCACCATCAACCCCTGGCCTGGACTGCAGATGGCTGTTACCAGAGAAGACTGGGATGGAAAGCCGGCAGGAGCCTGGATTGCTGGAGAGAAACTGAGGCTTGAGGAAGCCATAAGAGCTTACACCATTGATGGAGCTTATGCCCTGAACGAAGAAAACATAAGGGGCTCAATTGAACCGGGCAAGCTGGCTGATATGATATTGCTCAACCAGAACATTTTTGAAATCCCGGCCAGTGAGATTCGCCATACTTATTCTGTGCTGACCGTGGTCGGCGGCCGCATCGTGCACCAGGCTGAGAAATAAATTTTTCGCCTTGGCCATATATAAATAATCAGTACAGGGAAACACAGGAAATATAAGAGGTCTCTCGCATTCAAGCATTTTTGTCGGGCGCTGGATCCAGAAAAAATCACAAAATACAGATTAGGTCCAGGAATTTCCTTTCAAAAAATCAAGAAATATAGTCTGCGCCCCGGAATTTTAACGTTATGAACAAAACTGGCCCCTCAGAATTTTAAATCGTTTTCGCCCTCAAGATGGAATTTATGGAGCATTCTGTGAACTACCGGAGCCAGGATAATCCCGGTAAGAGCAATGAACACCAGGCCGCTGAAAAGCGCATACCCCGAAGCGAATATTTTAGCTCCGCTTGATTTAAGGGGATTAAACGGCCCCATCCCCCCGAGAATCATAGAAGCTTCATAAAGCGAGTCAACCCAGCTCAATCCGGCCAGCCAGTGATATCCGGATACCCCCAAACCTAGAGCCACAGCTACCAGGGAGATTGCCAGCAATATATGTATTAATAATCGTCTGACAAAGACTCTCCGGGAAGCCAGCCTTTGATGTTTTCTTTCGTACATGATTTACCTCCCCGTTTATCACCCTTCTGTCAAGGAAACATTTTCAATTTCCAATACTAACATTTTAATCTTCCGAATTAAACGCAAACCATAGATCGCACTCTGTGTGAGCAAGAAACTAGCCTGAAAAAGCCTCGCCACCCTGTTCTTTTTCGGCCAGAAATCACCCGCGAGCTGGTATGCAATCGGGTTGGACAAAGCGGCAGGATATTGTTGTCAGCATTGACAGGTTAAGCAGAATGGATGGCAAAATCAGAAAAAAACTGCGTTGTAGGTTTGGAGGAATTGTTCAGATTAATAAAATCACGAAACTTAGATTATATTCCTGTTTTCCTGGCAATTATTTCAAAAGCGAGAAAATCCTGAAATATAATTTGTGTTGTTGTTTTGTCGCGCTAATAAGAATCAGAAAACACGGAAGGTCGCCCAGGTTTTTAGAAAGAAAGCGGGGAGGCCGGGGTTTAGCCGAATAAAAAAATCAGTGAATGAGTATTGTGTCCCCCGTTTTCCCGCGGGCGAGGGAGGCAAAGATGCCAAGAAAATTCAGGCCGGCAAAGACCATCAGGGTCAGGCGCAGGCTCTTAATAAAAACAGGGTAGGTATCCGGCACAATCGGGACATTTCCCATGACCACCGACATGATCATCATCGTCAGTCCCAGGCTGAACATCTGGCCGAGCATTCTCATGGTGGCCAGGGTGGCTGAAGCCACCCCGTAACTTCTGCTTTCGACCGAACCCATCACCGCATTGGTGTTGGGAGAGGAGAAAATTCCGAATCCGCTGCCCAGAAAAATAAGCCCGGAAATTATCCACAGCAACGAGGTCCCGGGCCGGATAAAAGCAAGGGCCACCAGACCCAGCACCGTCAGCCCCATTCCCGCCGAGGCCAGAATCCGCGGCTCAATTCGGTCGGAAGCCTTCCCGGCCGCCGGAGAAAACAAAGCTTGAACCACCGGCTG
>CAZDZU010000199.1:0-4052 GCA_964509995.1 uncultured Eubacteriales bacterium
GGCTTATCCTCGGCTTCGATTATTTCTTCCACCCGGCCGATGCTACCATTGACCCAGCGGTCGAAGGCATCGTTGTTGAGGAGCATGACCTGGGCTCCCTCCTTGAGGGCCAGAATTCTGGCGGCCGGCAGACTGTCCTGGTCAAAGTTGCCCGAGATGTGGCCCATGTAGCGACGCCCGTGTCCCGGCAGCTTTTCCAGCTTTTCTTCGTTGAGGCGGTCGGCGGCTTCATTGGTGCTGGTCAGGGTGATATAGAACCTGTCTTCTGGCGGCACAAAATCGGGCAGGCAACGGGCGTTGAGCCTGGCCAGCTGCTCGTCGCTTATCGACCGGTTGCGGATGGCGTTCAGAAGTTCCAGGAAATCTTCCTCTTTCTGCCGGAAAACCTTTTCCAGTTCGACAAATTCCAGCTCAAAGTTGGGGTCGTTGAACGCCCGGGCCGAGAAAAAGTAAGGCGATTCATAGTGAAGGCTGAAGGCCGGTCGTTCACTGTTGGTGACCACCGGCGGCAGCTGGTAGAGGTCGCCGATCAGAATCATCTGCAGGCCGCCGAACGGCAGTTCCGGGAATTCGCGGTTTATCCGCAGAGCCCGGTCGACGCAGTCGAGCAGGTCAGCCCGGACCATTGAGATTTCGTCAATGATTATGGCCTCCAGATTTTTGATGAGCGACCGTTTTCCGGCCGGAAGTTTTTTAACCCGGTCTAGGGTTATATCCGGGCGGAAGCCAAAGAAGGAGTGGATCGTCTGACCGCTGACATTCAGGGCAGCTACTCCGGTCGGAGCCAGAACGACGACCTTCTTCTTGGTGTTGTGGCGAAAATAATCAAGCAGGGTTGATTTGCCGGTGCCGGCCCGCCCGGTTATGAAAACGGACTTATTGGTGTTTTCCAGAAGGTCGAGAGTCCTCTGGAATTCCGGGGTGAATTCCAGGGCCGGTTTTTCCGGCTTTTGGCTGGCGCTGTCAGTCATTGGCTATATTTTTACCATAAAAGCCCCGAGGGTTCATCCCGGTGGTGATAATTGGTTGACAGAAAACGGCCGGAAAAATTCTCATTCCTGAAGAAAAAATACCGGTTTGTTTTCCAGGGGTTTTTCCACTATACTGAAAGCAGCAATCTGTATCTTTTAAGGAGAAATCCATGGAACTTGAACTAAACAAGGAACAGTATGAGAAGCTGCTGGAGCTGGTCTATCTCGGAAACTGGATGGTCAACGCCTATCGCACCGACGATTATCTGGAAGATTATTCCGACGTGGTTTCTCATATATTCTCCCAGGCCGAAGCGGCTGGCCTGGAAGGCAAGGCGGTCAGGGATGAAACCGAGGGTAAGTACCTGCCTTCCTTTGATTTTGAAGAGAGCATGCACGATTTTATCAGCGATTACGACGGCTTCTGCTTCTGGGAGGAGCTGATCAACCGCCTGGCCGAGCGGGATGCCCTGAAAGAGTACGGCAGCACCCCGCTTGATAAAATTGACCTGGAAGAATACCTTAACAAGAAGTCCGTCTATCTGCGTCAGTACGAGCGGGAAGTGGAAGAGAACGGCATCCTGAATTTTGAATTCGTCAAGCATTCCTGAAGCAGTTTTCTGCTGTGGCAATCAACAGTTGCCCATTTTTTGTCGGGAATAATTTTTTCTAATCGGGGGCCGGTCTTTCGAGGAGTGGTTTGTCTTGATATCTGGCCAGTCAGTTGCCAGCAGAAAAACCGCCGGTTTGTAGCCTGATTATAATTCTCCGTCTGGCATTTTTCAGTTCCTTAAAGTCAGGAACAGTTTTCCCGTTGCCCGGAGGTTAAATTCAGGTCTATAAAAATATTTTTACTGAGAATCTCTTTCCCCGCGTCAGTTGAAGACTTAATTCGAACTCCCCGGAAAGATTAATATGGCCGCGGGGTTGTTTTCTTTTTGCTGCGGGCTGAACTTTACTTCTGGCTGGCGTCTTTGACACAGCGGAAACCGACGGTGGCATTGCGGTCAAGACCCGGTGATATCAGCAGCAGAGTCTGCTGACGAGCGACCGGCAGCGGTCCGCTTTTCGGGTACCAGATGCTGGCTTCCGGCGAATAGTAGCTTCCGCCCTTGATCATCACGTAAGAATAAACTCCGTTGTCATAGACGTCTGCGGTCAGCTGCCAGACATTTCCCACCAGGTCTTCAACCCCGAAGGGGCTGGCTCCGGCCGGGTGGGCCTCAACGGGAGCTGTCTGCCCGGTCTTATTGTTGCAGCGCAGCGGGTCAAAATCGTTTCCCCACGGATACTGCCGGCCGTCAGTTCCCTGAGCCGCATACTGCCATTCAGCCTCGGTCGGCAGGCGTTTTCCCGCCCAGCGGGCGTAGGCTTCAGCATCCTCCACATTGACCCAGACCACAGGGTGGTTTTCCTGGCCGGCCGGCGGCCTGCCGTTCACCCAGTGCTTGAGGAAGTTGGTCGGGTCTTTTGGCCGGTAGCCGGATTTTTTCAGGAAGATGGCAAACTGAGCGTTGGTCACCGGGTACCTGTCCATGAAAAAGCGCGGCATCATCAGTTTTTCCTGTTCCGTCCTTTCAGGGTAGGGAATAACCGGGTTGGCATCATCCGGGTTGCCCAGTGTTGTGTAAAGGTATTCTCCGGCGGGAATTTCCACCATACCTTCTGGAGCCCGGTCGGCTGGCGGGGTTGGCTTCGCCGGATTGACCAGCCTCGGCAAAGCCACGGGCAGGGCAATTATGGCTTCATCAAGCAGTTCACCCCCGGCTGAAAAGAGCTGGATGACGACCTTCTCGCCCTTCCCCTGGAAAAGCTCCCACAGGGAAAATTCCCTCTCAGACGCCTCAAAAATGGCTGATCTGGCCTGGTAGAGGGGATTTCCCGGGGTAATCACCAATCGTCCGCCTGCGGGCTTTTCAGTCAGTTTTATGGCAATTCTGTCCCTGTGTCTCTGAGCTCTGATGATTTCCCGGAGGGCGGCCAGGCAGTCGACACTGCCCTCCAGGCGGGTATCCAGATGGTGCTGGCTGAAGGCCTCGAGCTCGGCCGGAAGGTAAAGGCGGTCGCCGACCTTTTCCGGTTTAAGTTCCTCATGCCGCCAGAGACTTATGAAATGATAGCCGCGTTTCTCCCTGACCGGTATGAGCGGCCCGCGATAACCCTCGGTCCTCAGGCTGAAAACAGTAAAAATGACCTTGTTTCGAGCCGGCCAGCAGTTGGCCCAGATTCCGTCCTCAAGCGTCGGGTAGAGCGGAATCCAGTCCTGACTTATGAAAGCTGAATGGTTTTCTCTCAGGATTTTGAGCGTCCGGCCGAGATGGAACAGGTCTTCTTCTATCGTTTCCGGACGCCCCGGACGCATGGTGTTTATTTCACTTCCGTAACCGTTAAAGAAGGCTACCGAGGCCTCGCGACGGAAACGTCCTTCTCCGAGCTGGATCACCCGGAAGATAGCGTTATCCGGCTTGATGAACTTGTTGGTGTTGAACGGCGGCGGGAGGTAAAGGGCGTCATGGACTCTTCCGGTGACGATTCCCGGCATGTCTTTGGGCACAGCCATGCCCTCGCTGTACATGATGATGCCCGGTTTCACCCGGTCGGCCATGGCCTGGAATTCGCGGCTTGATTCCCCCCAGGTGTCGAGGATGACTCCGTCGGCCTCCAGGTCGCGCAGGATGCCCTCCATCGCCTGCAGGTGTTCTTCGCGGCGGGTGCTCTCATCCCAGGGATTGTAGGAGATGAAGTATTTCTTGCCCTTTTGATGGACGTAGGCCACCTGTTTTTTGAGCTCAGAGAGTCCGCCGGGCAGGTCGCGGTACATGTCCCACTGGTTGCGCTGATCGAGTCCGAGTCGTGGCCAGGTCGGCCAGAGGGAGTAAATGTCCACTCCGCCTGTAAGCCGGTCCCAGGCCTGCAAATTTTCGTAAAAGGTGTATTTCTGCTGTTGGCGGTCGTAGTAGGTGTGGTCCCAGGCGAACTGAAGCAGCATCAGGTACGCCTTCCTGACCCAGGCCAGGTCCTGACGCTCATAAAGGCTGGGGTCGAATTTTTCCAGGTCGTAAAGGTAGCGCTGTCTGAACA
>CAZDZU010000200.1:0-4038 GCA_964509995.1 uncultured Eubacteriales bacterium
CTCTCCCGCCGCCCATTTCCGGTTCTTTCCATTTTAAGCTGCCGGGCAGACAGATTGTCTGTTATGTACTTGACCAGCACCCCGTTTTCTATCAGCACGTTCCTTTTCATCTGTGTGCCCTCGTCGTCAAAGTCAGTTGTCCCCCGGAAGCCGGCCAGACTGCCGTCGTCAACCATGGTGAAAATACTGGCTGCCACCTTCTGGCCGAGTTTGCCGACGAAGGCGCCTGTTTCCCGGGCTATGTTGTCAGCCTCGAGTGGGTGCCCGACCGCTTCATGGACAAGAACGCCGCCCCAGCCATTCTGAATGACCACATCCATTTTTCCGGCCGGAGCTTCCCGGGCTTCAAGCATAGCCACCGATTCCCGGGCCGCTTCACGAGCTGCTTTCTCCGGGGGCAGCTGGTCGAACATTTCCAGGCCGGCATGCTGGCTCAGCCTTTCTCTGCCCATATGAGAGGTGTTATTGCCGGCGGCCAGCGTCTGGACGATGAAGAAAATAAGCGGCAGGCTGCTTCTCAGCAGCTGGCCCTCGGAGGTGGCGATTATCCGGTCCCTTATTTCATCATAGTAATCTATGCTGGCCATCCTGATCCGGGGATCATAGCTCAGGGCCGCTTCGTGAGCCCTTTTCATGATTTCCATTCTTCGGACGTCAGCCACCTCCTGCAACGGTATCTTGACCTTGATATATGAAGGTCTTTTTTGCTCTTTAAGCTCTACCGGCTGAGTTTTCCTGCCGGAAGTGGCGATGAAAGAAGCTACCTCAGCTGCCCTCAGGATCTTTTCTTCAGTCAGCTCGTCGGTATAAGCGTAGCCGGTCTTGTCGCCGTCGATCACCCTGACCCCGGCGCCCCTGACCAGCCCGAAGACGGCACTCTTGAACTTGCCTTCTTCCAGGAGCAGGCTCCGGCTCACCCTGTTTTCCACGTAAACATCGGCCAAATCGCCTCCCCTCTTCAGGGCGACGGCCAGGGCTTTCTTCAGGACTTCATCTTCCAGCTGGAGTGTCTGGCCCTGACCTGCCAGCAGGGCTTTTACCAGAAACGGGCTGGCAGCTATGGCCAGACTGCCCTGAAGGCCCAGGCTCAAAAACTTTCGTCGGTTAAGAGTTCTGAGCTCTGGTAAAAAATCTTTCATGAGACTCTCCTTAAATTGCGATTAACGCAGTCCGATTTTATCCGGGGGATTTAAATGTTTTCCCCGGCCAGTGCTCTTTTAACTCATTGTCGGCCGGGGGTCAAGTTTTTTGTCGGCCTTTGATTTTTTATCAGCCCCCCGGAACTTCTTTTCAGGGCCAGAAGTCAGTTGACCAAATTCTCTGTTTAACCGGGCCTGGCAATTTAATACAATTAGCTTGTTCCCCGATCGAAAGTTGGGTGTGTAAAGACAGGCATGGGCAAAATTAAATTAAGCTTGATAACCGGCAAAAAAATCATCAGGACTGAAGCCCGCCCGGGTTTGAGGCTTTCCAGGGTTATGTGGCAGGCGGGGCAGCCGCTGAAGCTTTACTGTGGCGGGCGCGGGGTCTGCGGTCGGTGTTTTGTGGAAATAAAGGCTGGCCCGTTACCAGGAGAAAATGAAGCCGAAAAAAAATTAAGACTCGCCCGCGGTCTTCCCTCGCGCTTCCGCCTGGCCTGTCAGTTGCGTCTCAGACAGCCGTTAACCGTCAGAATTCCGTCGGACCTGCTTTTGCGGCCAGGACTCAGGAGACAGAGCGGAGATAAATCTGGTCTGACGATGCCGGTTTTGAAGGATTATGACCCGCTGGTTAAGAAATATGTCCTGAAGCTTTCTGCCGAAGATCTGACCGCGGATAAAAGCCCGGAACTGGCAATTAAATCCGCTCTGGGCCTTAAGGAAATGGACATAAGTTCCTCCGCCCGCCGCAAACTCGGAGCCATAAGAAAAGAATGGTCTGAAATCACAGCCGTCATTTATGATGACCGTCTGCTCCTGGACCTTGAATGCGGGGCCACTGCTGATAGAATTTTAGGGCTGGGCCTTGACCTGGGAACGACCACGGTTTCTGCCCGGCTTTTTGACCTGTCGACTGGAAACCCCCTGGCCACGGCCACTGTGGCCAACGAACAGGCGGCCTTCGGGGCTGACCTTATTTCACGTCTCAGCTTTGCCGCCGAGAAACCAGGCAACCCGAAGAGACTCCAGAAGTCCGCACTTAAATCGATTGCTAAGCTGACGAGAACCCTGGCCCTGGAGGCCGGAGTCAGGACAGAATGGATTTATGTCCTCTGCCTGGCTGGCAATGCTGTTATGAACCATCTAATTCTCGCTCAGCCGGTTGACTCACTGGGCAGGGCACCTTTCAGACCTGCCTTCCTGTCTTGTGAGCCGGTTCCGGCCTCAAAGGCGGGCCTCCGGGTTAACCCACAGGCCATGGTCTTCGTCAGTCCAAACCTCGGAGGGTTTGTCGGCGGGGATATCTCGGCCGGTTTGCTTTACACCGGCTTGATTTCCAGGCGGGGAAATTTTCTCCTGGTGGACCTGGGAACCAACGGAGAAATCGTGTTGAAAAGCGGCCACACCCTGCTGGCCGCTTCCACCGCAGCCGGCCCGGCCTTTGAGGGCAGCGGGATTTCCTGCGGCCTTCAAGCCGTCCCCGGGGCCATAGAGAAGGTCAAATGGTCGCAGGGCAGGTTTGAGTACCGGACGATTGGTCGACAGAAGCCTTCAGGGCTCTGCGGCTCGGGGCTGCTGGCTGTTCTGGCTGAGGCGCTCAGGGCTGGCTTATTGCTGCCTTCAGGAAGGATAGCCGCTGGCCGGCCAGAAATTGAGGTGGCCCCTGGCCTGGGTCTAAGCCAGCTTGATATCAGAAAACTCCAGCTGGCCATGGCCGCCGTAAAAAGCGGAATAAAGCTTCTCCTGCGCTCTGCTGGTCTCGACTGGCGGCAACTGGACGGACTTTATCTGGCCGGAGTCTTCGGCAGTTCAATCGACCCCGGTCAGTGCATCGCCGTCGGTCTTATCCCTCCCCTGCCGCGCAAGAAAATTTTGTTTGCCGGTAATGCTTCCCTGGCCGGGGCGGGTTTGATGCTTTTGAGCAGGAGTGCCAGAAAAGAAGTGGAAAAATTGAGAGGAAAAGTAAAACACATCTCATTAGCTGAGAATGAAGATTTTCAGTCTGAATTCTTGAGAGCTCTGGCAATCGGAAGTCAGTACTGGAGGCGCCAGGATGATTGACATCAGAAGTCTTACCGGAAAAAAGATTTTTCTCCTCGACGGAGCGATGGGGACTGAATTGTTTCGCGCCCGGCTTCCGTCAGGACATTGCCCTGAAGCCTGGAACCTCGAAGAACCGGAGAAGGTGGCCGCCATCCACCGCTCTTATTTTGAAGCTGGCTCCCGGGCGGTGCTGACGAATTCTTTTGGTGGTAATGCCGTCAAGCTTTTCAGGTATGAACTGCAGGACAAAGCCTATGAGCTGAACTTTCAGGCAGCCAGGATCGCCCGGAGCGTCTGTCCGCCCGGATGTTTTGTCGGCGGAAGCATCGGGCCTAGCGGGAAGTTTCTCCAGCCGGTGGGAGAGTTGACTGAAGACCGGCTCTATGAAGCTTTCAGACCGCAGGCGGAAGGCCTGGCCGCCGGCGGAGTTGATTTTTTCCTCATCGAAACGCAGTATGACCTGAGGGAAGCGCTGGCGGCGCTTAGAGCGGTAAGGGATACCACTCCCCTTCCGGTCTGGGTCACCATGACCTTCAGCCTGACAAAACGCGGTTATTTCACCATCATGGGGGTGTCGCCGGAAGTTTTTATCAGAGCCATGGAGGAGAAGGCAGTTGAGGCTTTCGGAGCCAACTGTACGCTTAACCCTGCTGGTATGGTCGAGTTGATAAAACAAATGTGCCGGTTGACTTCAACTCCGCTCATTGTCCAGCCAAACGCCGGTCAGCCCAGACTCGGAGAGGATGGCTCGGCCTATTATGATCAGGGACCGGAAGAATTTGCCCGGTATGTGCCGGAACTGATTCAAGCCGGGGCCCGGATAATCGGCGGCTGTTGCGGAACGACGCCTGAACAC
>CAZDZU010000201.1:0-3331 GCA_964509995.1 uncultured Eubacteriales bacterium
ACACCGTACAGTGTCCCCTTTTAGATCAATTTCTCTGCCGCTCTATATGGGGAAACGTGGGGAGAAAGGTCGGGGACACTGTACACTGTCCCCTCATAATTGGGGACAGTGTAGGATGTCCCCTGTTGTCTTCGGTGAACTTTGCGGGGCCAATTTTCGTTAATAGAGATGATGGCCGAAACGGTCAGGAAGAAAAAGTATATGGTCGAGAGGAAAAAATCGGGAAATAAAGAAGATGTTGCCGATTTGTGGGAGCAAGAAGCATGATTAAAAGAATTATTATTGCGGGAATTATAACAATCATCGGGCTTATTATTTTTTCTGGCTTTTATGAATTAAGCGCAGCCGCAGCCGGCCCGGACGGAAAATCATCCGCCAGGCCGGCTGAAATCGATAAGGAAGCCTTAAAAAAGGCACAGGAACTGAAGGTCGTCCGGGCTATCAGACTGGATGAGCCAGTAAAGCTGGACGGCCTGCTGCAGGAAGAGGTCTGGAAAAATAACGAACCGGTTAGCGATTTTCTCCAGCGCGACCCGGTAGACGGGGCTCCGGCTACAGAAAAGACTGAAGTCTGGGTGGCCTATGATGAAGCCAGCCTTTATGTGGCCGCTTACTGCCACGATTCAGACTCGAAAGGAATTATCGGTTTGCTCGGCCGCCGCGACTCTTTCGTTGAGTCAGACTGGTTTTTCTTTGCTGTCGACCCTTATTATGACCGTCGCAGCGGTTTTCTGTTCGGGATAAATCCTTCCGGTTCCATCGTGGACGAAGTTCTGTTCAACGATGTCGGCGAGGATGAAAGCTGGGACGGAATCTGGGAGGCCAGAGTGGCCCGGGTGGCTGATGGCTGGACCCTGGAAATGAAAATTCCTTTCAACCAGCTTCGTTTTCCGAGGAAGGACAGTTACACCTGGGGCGTGAATTTCCAGCGAACAATAAAACGCAAACAGGAGAAACTGGCTTTTGCCTGGGTGCCCAAGGAAGATAGCGCTTATGTTTCCCGTTTCGCCCGGCTGGAAGGCATAGAGAATATCAACCCGGGCCGGCGGGTGGAGCTCTATCCATATTCTGTCGGACAGGCTCAGTTCCGTCCGGCCGAGCCCGGCAATCCCTTTGAAACGGGGCATAAATACATGGGCAACGCCGGGTTTGACCTGAAGGTCGGGCTGAAGAGCAACCTCAATCTTGATGTCAGCATAAACCCGGATTTCGGCCAGGTGGAAGTTGACCCGGCGGTTATAAATTTGAGTGCTTACGAGACCTATTATCAGGAGAAGAGGCCCTTTTTTATCGAGGGAGCCTCAATGTTCAATCATTTCGGTCGCGGCGGGGTTTATATCAACGCCAATATTAACTGGCCAAATCCCCGCTTCTTCTACAGCCGGAGAATAGGGAGAGCGCCGCAGGGATATCCGGTTCATGATGGTTATGTCAGTTTTCCGGACCGGACCACGATTCTCGGAGCATTCAAGCTGACGGGAAAACTGGGCTCGGGCTGGAATGTCGGTTTCATCAGCGCCGTGACCGGAAGGGAATTCGCCACGGTCGACGACCTGGAGGAAAGGTATAAGGATGAAGTTGAGCCCCTCTCTTATTACGGAGTGCTTAGAGCCCAGAAAGAAATTAAGGGCGGTCAGCATGGAATAGGCTTTATGGCTACAGGAATGGTCAGGGACCTCGACAGCGAAATCCTGTCAGCTATTCTGAACAGGCGGGCTTTCAGCCTGGCCATGGACGGCTGGTCATTTCTGGACAAAAAGAGAACCTGGGTGGTCGGCGGCTGGCTGGGCGGAACTTTCATCCAGGGGACAGAGGAGGATATCTACCGCTTGCAGCAATCGTCGATGCATTATTTTCAGAGGCCGGACGCTACCCATGTCAGCCTGAATCCTGAAGCTACCAGAATTAACGGCTGGGCCGGGCAGTTAAAGCTGGCCAAGCAGCAGGGGCATCACCTGCTTTTAGTCTCGGCTGGGGCTCTGTCGCCGGGGTTTGACCCCAACGATATCGGCTTTCAGAGTTCTGGCTCTGACCTGGTGGATGTTATGGCCCTTTACGGTTACCAGTGGACCAAGCCGGGCAGAATTTTCAGGCAATGGACAACCATAGCCGGCGGCTCGGTGCAGTATGACTTTGGTGGCAACCGGACCTTTAACTGCATCGCAGCCATTTTCCAGGGATTGTTTTATAACTGGTGGAATTTTGAATATACGATAATCCATGTTCCTGAAGCCCTGAGCAACCGCCTGACCAGAGGGGGACCGCTGGCACTGACCCCGAGGGGATTTATGCACAAGCTGTTTGTGAACAGCGATTCCAGGAAGTCGATGGTGCTTCAGGGGAATTTCATCTATCAGGCGGCCGAGCAAGATTCGAGTGAAATCATGGCAAACTTTTCCGTGCGCTGGAAACCATCGACCAGATTAAGCCTTTCGGTCGGACCGATGGTCGGCTTCAGCCGGAATGAAACTCAATGGGTGAAGAAGGTAATGGATCCGTTGATGACCGAGACTTACGGAGCGCGGTATATTTTCGGGCGGATTGACCAGAAGATTGTGGCCAGCGAAATCAGGATAAACTGGATTTTCACCCCGACCCTCAGTCTTCAGGCCTATCTGCAGCCTTTTATAGCTGTGGGAAAATATGACCGGTTCAAACAGCTGAACCGGCCGCGTACTTATGATTATATGGTCTTCGGAGAGGACGGGTCGGCCATCAGCCAGGAGGGCGAGGATTATCTGGTTGACCCTGACGGAGAGGGGCCGGCGGCTTCCTTCTACATCTATAACCCGGACTTTAACTATAAGTCGATGAGAGGAACAGTGGTGCTGAGGTGGGAGTACCGGCCCGGGTCGCTGCTCTATCTGGTCTGGACGCAGAACCGGGCTGACTTCAGCTATCCCGGGCAACTCTCGCTGTGGCGGGACCTGGGCAACCTGTTTACCGCTCCGGGCGACAACATCTTCCTGGTGAAATTCTCCTACCGCTTCAACCTTTAAAACAGGGGACACCGTACGGTGTCCCCTTTGCTGTGTCTTTATTTCCTTTTTTCCCCATATGAAATTTCCGCAAGACGGGGGACACCGTACAGTGTCCCCTTAAATTTTTTTATCGTCGATGATAAAAAAATTGAGTTAACGCCGTCTATTTTGATGCAATGCCAAGGCAAGCGAGAATAATTTTACCGAACGTACCCCATCATATCATCCAGCGCGGCAACCGGGCCTCAGCGCGCGCCAGGTCTGGGACCGCCATTGTTTCCGCCTTCATTCTGTTCAACTCGCTTGAGGAGTCGCAGAACCTCGATGAAGCCCGCCGCCCCTCCCAGAAA
>CAZDZU010000201.1:3341-4030 GCA_964509995.1 uncultured Eubacteriales bacterium
TTGAAGAAGACGATAAGCCTCTCTATCTGGAAATCCTCAATCATAATTGTCGCCAGGAAAACTTAAAGATCTGGTGTTACTGCCTGATGGACAACCATGTCCATCTGATTGTGGTGCCGGAGGACGCCAAAAGCCTGAGGAGAGCAATAGGAGAAGCCCATAAAAAATACACTTATATGATCAATACGAGAAATAAGTGGAAGGGACAGCTGTGGCAGGGACGCTTTATCTCCTATCCAATGGATGAAACGTATCTTTACCGCTGTATGAGGTATATAGAACGAAATCCAGTCAGGGCCGGGCTGGTATCCTGTCCGGAAGAATTCAGGTGGTCAAGTGCCAGAGCCCATGTTCTTAATATCGAGGACAAGGTTCTGAGCCCGATCCCGCTTGCCTATAGAGTGGAAGACTGGAAAAGATACCTGGAGGAATCTGAGTGTGAGCATGACCTGAAGACCTTCCGGCAGAGCAACAGGAGTGGACTACCGCTGGGAAATGAGACCTTTATAAAAAGACTGGAAGCGGAATTAGGGATAAGTCTGAGCAGGCGAAAACAAAAAGGGGACACCGTAAGGTGTCCCGAATCCGGATGTTAGGTTTAAGACGGGAAAATGCCCGCAATTCAGCAAAAATGAGGGAAAAAGGGGACACCGTACGGTGTCCCCTGTTCAGAAGGGATTTTCGGTGGG
>CAZDZU010000202.1:0-4012 GCA_964509995.1 uncultured Eubacteriales bacterium
AGTTTGGTGGATGGGGCCAGGGACCGGGGGAGTTACAATGGCCGGCAAAGATTTCTGTGGATAAAAAGTCGGGCCAAATATTTGTAAAAGATAATACCGGGATAATTATGTTTGGACCGAAGGGGGATTTCATCCGCCGGATTAGAACCTTTACAGGAATTCTTAATTTTGATGTCGGGAATGGAAGGATAGTCACCTTAGAACCAATACCCGGGAAAAAAGACCTTATTGGTTTGTATGACTATTGGGGCATGAAAATTAAGTCTATCGGCCAGAAATACGATCTGGATTATTCAATTAGCAAAGAAATTGCGCCTGGCCATCTGGACCGCCTGGTCAATGATGGAGCGGTATTACTTGAGGAAAATTATGTTTATTATGTTTCCTATGTATTTGGAGAAATCAGGATATATGATCTCTCCGGCAGGCTTATCTCAGAGAAGAAATTATCCGGCCCGGGAGATCTTCAAAAATATAGGGAGCAATACCGACGACTATTCTTTGAAGATGGATTAAAGAGGAACAAAGATAACACCGTTACCGGCTGGAGGATATTGAATGATGCCTGTCTTTATGGAGGCAATCTTTATCTTTTAATGCTTGGATATATAACGGATGGGAGTTACCAGATATTTATTGTGGATAATAAATCTTTAGAAGTGAAGAAAAGAATGATTCTTCCGGCGAGCATCTGCCCTGAGATGATCAGGGTATTTCCCCTAAACGAAAGAAGCGCGCCCTTATTTTTAGCTTCTTTCCAGGATCAAGCATCTGGATCCTATTTATTAGGAATACTGAAAGAGGACGGTTCTGAATAAAAAATTGAGATTTCTTCTGATTCTGGCCATTTTCTGCGCTTCGGTGGTTATGTTATTTGTCTCATTAGGTTCAGCCCAGGCGGGCGGCGGAAATATTTATTGCCAGGATGTTTTTCCTGGAAGCTGCACCCAGGGAGGGTGCGGGGCAATTTCGGGCTGGACGGCTCAGGACTGTGTAATTTATTGTACCAAGGATAGAAGCGGGTTTTGGAATACTATTACCTGCCAGAGGCCTCCGGCCATATGAACTGCAGGGAGATCTGGCACCGGAAAGTTGAAATTTTCTCCCTTTAATTTGTTAATAACCGGGTATGAGTTGAAGGGTGTTAATTTATCCTTTTCTCAGGTTTCGAGTTCCAGCTTTTCTAAGTACAAATCGCGGCCGCTCTCAAGCTCTACCTCTTTTGAGCCGCAGAAAGGGCAGGCATAGGAAAAATCGGGTGAGGAAATATCCCTGGTTTTAATTTCTTTTCCGCAGCGCAGGCATCTGAATTTTACCCGGGTTATCTTAATTTCCAGGCGGGCCCGGTCAGCGATCGTTCCCTTTTTGTAGCTGTGGAAGGCTGTGCGAAAAAGCTCGGGAACCACCCCGGAAAGCTCCCCGATTAGCACCCGGACCTTGGTAACCCTGGAGGCTCCGGACTCTCGAGCTTTCTCCTCGATGATGGTAAAAAGGTCAGCCACTATTGACAGTTCATGCATTCTGCTTTCTGAGCTCCTCGAGCTTTTTTTCCAGAAAAGCGCAAAGCTGTTCCAGCCCTTCCCCACTCAGAGCGGAGGTCTTAAAAACTTCAAGTTTCGGGTTTATTTCCCTGGCTTCCCCAATGACCCGCTCAACGTCAAAGGGAAGATGTGGCAGAAGGTCACACTTGGTAATCACAAACCCCTGGGAAGTGATAAAAGCCTCTGGGTATTTCCGGGGCTTGTCGTCACCCTCCGGCACCGACAGCAGCACAAAACGCAGGCTCTCGCCCAGGTCAAAGCTGGCCGGGCAGACCAGATTGCCCACGTTTTCTATGAAGAGAAAATCAAGATCGGCTGGAATCTGATCAAATATTCTGGCAATCATTTTGGCTTCCAGGTGGCAGGCGCCATGCGTTGTGATCTGCCAGGCGTGAAGACCTATCTTTCTGATTCTTTCGGCATCCCTTTCGGTTTCGATGTCGCCTTCAATAACTCCGATTCTGTACCTGTCTTTAAGACAGAGTCCTATTTTTTCCAGCAGTGAAGTCTTCCCCGAACCCGGAGAACTCAGCAGATTGACGGCCAAGATCCCGTTTTCCCGGAGCTTCTGCCGGATGGAGGCAGCCAGTCTTTTATTCGAACCGAGAATGTCTTCAAGAACCAGGACTTCTTTTTTGCTTTTTTCCATGTTGGCTTCTCTTTAAGTGGCGTTTTTCTGATTCCTTAATTATAGCAGAGGTCCGGGGCCTTGCCTGGCGGGCTCCAAATTTCTTCATAAAAAAATTTAAGGCGGCTTCCAGGTTTTTCCCGGCCCCCGGGCTCAAGCCCTCTCCCAGCGCAAACTCATAGCCTCTGATGGCCAGAGTCAGTATCTCCGGTTTTTTGCCGTAAAGAGCTTCGGAGAGAAAGGCCACGGCTTCTGGCGAGAGAGAATGTGTGGTAAAGGTGAAGTCGCCGGCCGGCCTTATTTTCTTTAGTATGAATGGTTTATCGCCGGAACAGAGGGCATCTACCACCACTACCTTTTCGTGTTCGGCAAACAGCAGGGCGTCTTCTACCTGGAGCTGGTAATCAGCTTCCAGGGTCAGTCCGGGTAGGGCTTTTTTTTCAAGGCTGGAAATAAAAGCCGGGCCGAGACAATCATCCCCTCGTCCGGGATTTCCTATGCCATATACCAGGAGTTTCTTTCGGCGCGAGGTCTTCGTGGCTATTTCCTCTTCCGGTCAAGCAGTTTTCCCCTGGAATCGTAAAGCTCAATCTCGAGCGGCATCTTACCCAGGGCATGGGTGGCGCAGCTCAGGCAGGGGTCGTAGGCACGGATGGCCACTTCCACCCGGTTGAGCATACCCTCGGTTATTTCCGGCTTTTCGGAGATGTATTCCTCGGCTACCAGTTTCACCGCTTCGTTATAGGCCTGATTGTTGTTAGTGGTGGAGACAATCAGGTTGGCCATGGTCACCCGGTCGTCATCGTTAATCCGGTAATGATGGAAAAGAGTGCCGCGCGGGGCTTCAATCAGGCCGACGCCTTGGTGCTTCTTTCTGCCCTTTTTAACCAGATCATTGCCGAAGATGTCCTTATCGTTCAGCAGTTCTTTAATGACCTCGGCGGCATGGAGAGTTTCTATCAACCTGGCCCAGTGGCTATGAAGGGTCATGTTGTTCGGTTTCCCTCCGGTATAAGCCTTATATTCCTCAAACTCTTTCTGGGCTCTCGGGCTGGGTATGAAGTCGCAGGTATTCAGCCGGGCGATCGGTCCCACCCGGTACCAGCCTATTTCTTTGCCCAATTTTTTCAGATAGGGAAATTTCATATAGCTGTAGTTCCGGACTTCTTCGCCGATGTAATCCAGGTAATCCTGATAGTCGACATCTTTCAGGATTTTCCTGCCCTCGGCGTCCACGGCCCTCAGCACCCCGTGGTAGAAATCCAGGGCTCCGTCCTTTCGGACCAGGCTCAGGTGGTTGGAGGGGAAATGGGCGAAGTTATCCAGGACATCCTTGTGGTCGCGGTGCAATTTCTTGAACAGTTGAACAGCTTCCTGGGCCCAGTCAATCATGGTATCAATGTTGTGGGGGGCGGGAGATTTTAGAAAGACATCTCTTTCTTCCGGGGTCAGGCTCTTGTTGACCCCGCCAGGTATGGCTCCGGTGCCGTGAATCTTCTTTCCGGCCGTGGCCTTGATAATTTCCTGGCCGAATTTCCTCATCAGGACACCTCTTACCGCCAGGTCCCTGTGGGTTCTGGCCACCCCGATTATGTTTCTTACCGTGGGGTCGGCGTCAAATCCGAGCAGCAGGTCGGGGGAAGCCAGATGGAAAAAATGCAGGGCGTGGGACTGGAGCATCTGACCATAATGCATCAGCCGGCGAATTTTTTCGGCCGTGGGGGTCAACCTTTCTGGCGGAACACCGGTGATCACGTCCATAGCTTTGGCTCCGGCCAGGTGGTGGCTGACCGGGCAGATACCGCACAGTCGCTGCACCAGGACGGGGATTTCCCAGTAGGGA
>CAZDZU010000203.1:0-3976 GCA_964509995.1 uncultured Eubacteriales bacterium
TTATTCTATTCGGCCGGCGCCGCTTTGTCTTCATGATTCTCTCCGGGGTGGTTCTCCCCCGACGGCGGATTTCCCTTTCGTGACCGTCTGGATAGATGATAACCGGCCTGGAACCGGTGGTCTTGGCCAGCACCCTTTGCCCGGCCAGCCTCAGCCCGGCGGCAATCAACCTGGTGAGGCTGGATTTGCCCCTGATTCCACTGACGGCAATCCTGAACGGAATTTTTTTGGGCGATCGGCGAAAAAGCGCAGCTTCGACAGACAGATAGAGAATCAGGATAAGCAGAGAAAGCGGAGCAATCAGGTCCGCCCGGCTCAACATAAAATTTTCTCCATAATTTTATACCGGCCTGTAGCCTGTGACTTTGTCAGAACTTTCTTCTGGACAGAAGGGCTTCAATCTCTTCAATTTCTTTGGGAACGCCAGCCGTCAGGACCTCACAGCCGTCTCTGGTTATCACAACCGTATCTTCAATCCTGATGCCGAGGTTTTTCTCCGGGTAATAAAGACCGGGCTCGATGGCCATGACCATGCCTTCCCTCAGGACCAGCTCGGCGTCCTGAACATCGTGGACAGACATTCCCACCAGGTGACCGAGACCTCCCCGCAGGCCCAGGGGGTCAATTCCCTTCTCTTTCATTCTTCTGGCTACATACTCCTGAACTTCCCGCCCGGTAATACCCGGCTTAAAAGCCTCTATGCAGGCTTTCTGAACCTCAAGCACCACCCGGTAAATCTTTTTTTGTTCTTCGGTAAATTTACCCGACACTGGCCAGGTCCGGGTGATGTCCATCGTCAGGTAATTGAGGTCTCCGCCAAAATCCATGAGCACCAGTTCCCCGGCCTGCATCGCCCGGTTGTTCTTTTCATAATGAAGAATACAGGTGTTCGGGCCGGAACCGATGATCGGCGGATAAGCCGGTCCCCGGCAACCGTTTTTCAACAGAATCTCAACCGCGGCCGCCTCCAGTTCATACTCGAAGGCCCCGGGTTTTGAGACCAGCATGGCCTTTTTGACAGCTTCGGCCGAAATCCTGCCGTTGCGCCTCATGATGGCGATTTCTTCTGGAGTTTTTATCATCCGCAGGGAATCAATCTGCGGTGTTATATCCTTCAGCTCCGCTGCCGGGTAAAGCTGACGAAACCTCTCCGCCCGGAATTGATTCAGGCTGAGCTGGGCATTATAAGGATTTCTGAATCGTCGGGCCTGAAACAGGGCCGTCTCCGAACGGGCCTCGCCCACCGAATCTTCGGGCGATAACCTTAAATAGAGCACCTGTTCCTGGCGGCCCGAAAGCCTGGAGAGAAACTCGTCGAAATAGCTAACGGGGTAAATGGCTCGCAGCCGTAGCCTCTCCCTGGCTCCGGGATCATCCAGGCTGTTTCCCCCTTCCATCATCTTTTCCCGATCAGTTTTCTGAGGGACAAAGAGATAGCTGTCTTTGCTCGCTGGAACCATGACCAGAATGGCATTGGCGTCCTCGCAACCGGTAAAATAATAGAAATCGTTATCCTGACGGAAATGACCGGCGCCGGTGTTTCCAGGGCTGGCAAACAGAATGATCAACCCGTGGCCAACCTTTTCCATGAGGATCAGACGCCGCTTTTCGAATTCAGCCGCAGAATAATCAGGAGACACCTGAACCTGAGCCAGAAGGACGGAAATCAGGCTCCCCAGCACGACCAGCAGCAATGCTTTTTTCTTCATGACTTCTTTCCTCAGAAAAATTTTGTTTAGCAGTTTGAGTTTAATAAAATTAGTCCTGACGCGCAATCAAAACAATCCAGATTGCCCGATCCTGATGGCCCGGCCGGCCTGCTTCCTTTGACTTGAGCCCGGCTTTATCATTTAATATCAAGCGGCTCAAAATGGCCGTCGAAAGCGAAATAATATGTCCGAACAGGGGCTTAAATTCCTGATAACCGGCCTGCCCGGTTCAGGCAAAACCACCCTGGTGACCGGCATTCTCGACCGCTTGCCGGAAAAGAACCTGGTGGCTGGTTTTATAACCAGGGAAATCAGAGAAAAAGGAACCAGGCTGGGCTTTGAATTATTAAGCCCGGACGGCCGGCGGGCCATTCTCAGCCACGTTGAACTAAAAACGCCATTCAGGGTCTGGAAATACCGGGTAGACCTGGAGGGATTCGAAAATTTCCTGGAATCAGTCAGATTTTTTTCTCCCGAAGTCCGACTGGCGGTCGTTGATGAGATCGGCAAAATGGAATGCCTTTCAGAAAAATTCCGGGAAACTGTCCTCAGGCTGGTCTCCGGACCGGGCAATCTGCTGGCCACCATCGCCCTCAGGGGAACACCATTCATGGAAAGGATAAAGTCCAGCTCTGGAGTACATGTCCTGGAGCTCACTCCGGCCAACCGGAGCAGACTTCAGGTTGAGTTGCTGGAAAGAATCAGGCCTTTATTCAATCCTGACCTACAGGACGACAGATAAGCAGGAAGAAATCCCGGTTTTGTCTTCAGAGAAAAGAAAGAGAGGGGTGCCGCCGTGCACCCCTCTACTTAATTGAAGGAAGGGGGAATGGAAAGAAGGGCAAAGAAGGGCAAAAAGGAGGCATTTATAAATTTATGGGTGCGCTCATCGCCCAGCACAAACATAAAGAGGGAGGGAGAAATTGGCTTTCTGTTCAGCCCGTCAAAACTCAATATCTCCCTCCCCGGACCAGCACAAGTATCTATATAAAAAAACTGTCTGTCGTTTGTTTTCGTTTCTCTGCTTCTTCCAGCCATCTCACGCTACCCGCTTCTTTAATCAGCAAGATTCGTGCCAGAATTTTGAAGGGAAATTTACCTTGAACAGACAAAATTTTTTTTAAGAAGCATAAAAAAAGTTTAAGGGTCGTAAATTTATTTTACGGATAAACAAAAAAAATCAGGGGTTGCCATGATTCTGGAACCAAAAAATTAAAAATGCAAAAAGTCAGACCACTAGCCGCGGCTCATAATTCCGGGACCTGATAATCACCAGACTCCCCTGCTGGACCCCCAGGTATCTGGAAACAACCCGGCACTTGGCTTTGAGGAGAAAAAAGAAGGGGCCCCGGAGTTGTTCCAGGCATTCAAAATTTCCCTGACCTTTGCTGATAATGAGGTCGGCTTCCTCCAGAATTTTCTTAAACCCTGGCGAGCATTTCCCGTAGACTGTGCCCGGAGCCCGGCAGCCGCTGGAAACCAGTTCAGCGACTCCGGCCAGTCCGGAATCACGGGCTTCTTCCAGGGTGGCATCGTTGATTATGGGCCCTTCCCGCACGGCATAGACCGGTCTCCGACCCGACACTTCTATAAGAAGACGGTCAAACACCGTCTCTCCCGCGTTGTCGCCCAGGAAGACGATCCGGTCAGCCCTGGCCAGGCTTTCTTTCAAGAGCTGATAATCATCGATTCCAAGATATCCCGAGGATAGAAATTTTCCTTCTTTTAACCAGTCTTCGTCAGAATTGGCCCCAAAATCTATTGCGTTACCGGCGAGAGAAATTTCCACAGCCGCCCGGAGCGGGTCTGAGGCCTTATCGGCCAGGCTTTTTAGCTCCGGATAGAGCTTCAGAGCCCTGGCTATATGCTCTTTTTTAAGGTGCTTATAGGGGTCAGGATTACCGGTAAAACGAGACAGGAGCGAATAAAGATCTTCTGAAATCTCAGGCGGAGTCCGGTCAAAATCAGTCCGGGCCAGAAAAAGGCAGGCTTCCCTCATCAACCCTCTGACTGCGGGTTCATCAAGGCCCAGCACTCCGGAGGTCCTGAGCACCTGGCTCAGCAGGCAGAGATAACATTCAGACTCGGCTCTCATGGAGGCAGTTTACCATTTTCGTTCTGATAATTTAAGAGAGAGGAGGCTGGTTAATTGCCCCCTCTTTATTCTTCAGGAGGCACCCGGCGCGATTCTATTAAACCAAAAAGCTGGCCGCGGGCTCAGCCAGCAATGAAAATTTAACCAGGAAGCTATAAATAAGGCATCTAAG
>CAZDZU010000204.1:0-3970 GCA_964509995.1 uncultured Eubacteriales bacterium
GCCGCAGCTCCACCGCCACCTCACCGCTCCGGCCGTCCGGAAAAGCATGCTTGAAACTGTTGGAAATTAACTCGCTGGCCAGCATGCCGAGGGGAATGGCGCTTCCGATTTCCATTTCTAACGGCTGCAACTCGGTTTCCAGCTCTATTCTTGCCTGGCTCTGGCGATGAACATTATAAAGATGAAGCAGCAGCCGGCTCAGGTAATCGGCAAAATCAATCCGGGACAAGTTGGTTGATTTATAAAGATGTTCATGAATTATGGCCATTGACCTGATCCGGTTCTGACAGTCCCTGAGGATGGCAGTCAGCTCCGGATTCTGGACATGATAGGCCTGGAGGTTAAGCAGACTGGAAATTATCTGCATGTTGTTCTTAACCCGGTGATGGATTTCCCGTAATAGCGCTTCCTTTTCTTGTAGTGAAGATTCCAGCTCTCTCTCCAGTTCCACCCGTCGCGAAACATCGCGCGCTATGCCGCAGAGACCATAAATTTCACCCGCTTCGTTTCGGAGCGGGACCTCGGTCACGCTCAGAATCATTTTCCGGCCTCTGAAATCAAGATGGACGTCATCCCGCACAATCTCTCCCCGAAGCGCCCGGTCAAATCTGTCCCGGGCGGAAGGCCAGTTTTCAGCTGGATATAACTCGGCCATGCTTTTCCCCATTATCTCGGCCGCAGAAACCTTAAATAACTCTTCGGCCGCCCGATTGAAAAGCAAAATCCTGTGATCCTTATCAAGGATAAAGATGATGTCTTCCGCGCTGTCTATAACCGTCTGCAGCAGTTCTCGCTGGGCGGCCAGCTTCAGCTCGGCCTCCCTTTTTTCCGTTATATCTTCGACCGTTCCCTCAAAATAAAGAATCTTCCCGCTCTCGTCTCTTATGGCTCTGGCGCTTTCTCTGACGAAAATGATAGAACCATCCTTTTTCGTCCAGGCTGCTTCCAGCCCTCTGATTTCTTCTTCCTTCTCCAGCCTTTCCATAAACAGCTTTCTTGGATAACCCGGCTCAAAGCCGTCTTTTTCCAGGTTGCGGGCCGCTAATTCTGCAAAGCCATCATAGCCCAGCATTCTGATCAGGGTCGGGTTGGCCAGCAGGATGCGGCCATCTGGTGAGGTCCGATAAATCCCCACGGTCGAATTTTCAAACAGGCTCCTGAAACTCCTCTCACTCTCCTTCAGTCTGTCTTCGGCCTGTTTCAGTTCGGTAATGTTGCGGCTTATGCCCACAATTCCGATTAGATTATTCGCCAGGCCAAAGACCGGAACCTTGATGGTCTCATAATGCTGTGTCCGGCCGTATCGGTCGATTGTGGTTTCATAAGACCTTATCGGTCTCCTTTCTTCCAGAACCTTCAGGTCGGATTTCTGGCGCTGGAGAGCCAGTTCCGCCGGGAATATCTCTTCATCTTTTTTGCCGATTATTTGATTCTTCCTGAGACCGGTCAGGTTCTCCATTGCCCGGTTAACAATAAGATTCCGGCCTTCCAGGTCTTTAAAATAGATGACATCGGGCAGGGCTTCCAGTAGTGATTCAAATCGGGCGTTGGACTCCCTCAGCTCCTGCTCAATCCTGACCCTCTCAGTAACATCATTAATGATCCCGTAAAAGCCCGATGGCTGCCCTCCCTCATTTTTTAAGAGTGATACAGAAAATTCAATTATATGCCGCTCACCTCTGACATCCCTGACCTGGGCCTGGATACCGAGCCTTGCTTTTCCTGTTCTGAAGACTTCGTTGAAAATGGCAAAGACCCGATTGATGCTTTCGGCTTCCAGAAAATCCCGGTAGCTTTTGCCCAGCATTTCCTCGCGGCTTCGCCCCCATTTTCTGGCCAGAGCTTCGTTGACAAAGATAAACCGACCCTTCAGGTCCACTTCATAATATCCGTCTCTTATGCCATCAAGTATCAGGGTGGTCTTCTCGGTCTGGGTGGTCAGTGCTCTGGCCACCTGTCTCTCCGTCAGGGCAGACCCCAGGAAGCGGGTAAGAAAATTAAGAAAATCAATCTCGCCCGGCTCAAATGCCTTCTTTCTCTCATCAATAATGTCCAGCACGCCCAGAAGCTGCCCCTTAAAAATTATCGGAAAGCAGGCTTCCGACCCGGCCGTCAGGCCAGGGATGGAAAGAAAATCTTTATCGGCCGAGACATCGTTGACTATCAGAGGCTTCCGGTTCCGGACTGCTTTACCCATGAGTCCAAGGTTTATTTTTTGTCTGTAGCCTTCGGGAAATTCTCCTTTATCGGTTATCCATCCCCGAAGAAAAAATAATTCTCCGGACTCTTCATCATACAGAAAAATGGTCACCCGACCATGAGCAAAAGCCTCGCTCAGAAGACGGGACGTTTCTTCCAGGAATTTTTCCAGATTATTTTCTCTGTCGGCCACTTCCTGAAGCTGACGGAGAAGGCGCAGGGTATCGGAATTGAATTTAACTTTAGCCTTAGGCTTCTGAGAGCGTTTTTCAGACACTTTTTTCCCGGGGGCCATCTCTTAAAGTCTCCCTCTAATCAGCTTTCGATAATATAAACCTAAGCCTCAATCTTTGCAATTGTTTTCAAGAAAAGGCGGAACCGAGCCCCGGTTAATCAGGATTTAAGGCCTGTTAAATAGGTCCACAATCGCACCTTTGAGAGCCCAGATTTTCAGATCCGGGAGAAACCGTTCCCGCCGGGCAGAACCCTGGATAATGTTTCCGGCCCTCCCGCTTTGAGGCCAGAACGAGCTTTCAGTCCGGCCTCCCCTGCTCCAGATAGCCAAAAGCCTTATCCATAGCCCGGTGGTCGCCTACCAGCACCAGAATGTCTCGTTCTTCCAGGCGAAATTCAGCCCCGGGTCCGCTGTGGGTCTTTTCATTTCTAACCACCGCTATAACCGTAACCCCGGTCCTCCCCCTCAGGTCGATTTCCCCCAGGCTTTTCCCGGCGACCCAGGAGCCGGTCTGGATGAGGTAGGTCTCCACCACCCCGGCTTCCAGATAGTCATAGATCTTTTCCGAGAGCCGTCTGGATGAAGACCGGGCCCCTCTCAAGATTCCATAACGCTCGCTACGTATGATCTGGACCTGAGTGTTAATGATATTGCGCGGCAGGTGGTATTTTTCCAGCACCCGAACAAAAATCTCAATTGAAGTCTCAAATTCTTCCGGGATAATATCGCTGGCTCCCAGAGTATAAAGCTCTTCAATCTCAGAAGCGAAGCGGGTCCTGACGACTATAAAAATTTCCGGGTTCAGTTTTCTGGCAGTGCTGACCGCCCGCCTGGCGCCAGCCGGGTCGGAAATGGCCACCACCAGGGCCCGGGCCCTGGCAATTCCGGCTTCATTCAGTATAACCTGGCTGGAGGCATCCCCGAAAATTATCGGTTCTCCGGCCTGAGAGGCGGTTCTGAAGGTCTCCGGGTTTACCTCGATAATCAAGTATGATATGCCCGTCTCTTTAAGCACCCTGGCCAGATTCCGGCCGTTCAGACCAAATCCGGCAATAATTACGTGGTCCTGCGGCGATAGACCCTCGGAACCGACTGGTTCCGGGCCGGCTGGCCAGCCGGCTTTATCCCGGATTCTTGAGGCCAGTCCCGGTCCAATTTCCATCAGCAACGGAGTAACCAGAATGGTCAGGACAGAAGAGGCCACAAAGACCTGAAAAATCTGTCCGGTAAGGAGTTCGTTTTCCCGGCAGACTCCCGCCAGGACAAAGGAAAACTCGCCGATCTGGGCCAGCCCCAGCGCGGTCAGCAGAGATATCCGGGAGTTAAATTTCATCAACCTGACCGTTAAATAAACAATGCTCAACTTTATCATAATTATGCCTGCCACCACGGCCAGCACCCGCCAGCCGAGATTCCAGGCCATCCTGGTGTCAAGCAGCAGGCCGATGGAAACAAAAAACAGGCTATTAAAAACATCTTTGAAGGGCAGAATGTCAGATACCACCTGATGGCTGTAATGAGATTCGGAGATTATGA
>CAZDZU010000205.1:0-3957 GCA_964509995.1 uncultured Eubacteriales bacterium
CTTTCAGCCTGATTATGGCCATACTGATCGGGCTAACTTGCTGTTCGCGCCAGCCAGTTGAATTTGCCGACCTGATACTTATAAACGGAGAAATCTGCACGATGGAACCTGACCTGCCACGAGCTTCGGCTCTGGTGCTCAAAGGCAATAAAATTATAGACGTCTGCGCCAGCGATAAAAAAGCTCTCCGCTCTCACGGTCCCGAAACCAGAATCATCGACCTGAAAAGAGCCTTGGTCACCCCGGGAATCATCGACGCCCACGTTCATTTCAACCAGGCCGGGGCGATGATAAACGACGCCAACCTGATGAAAGTCTCTGATGAACAGGGCCTGCGCCAGGAAATTGGCCGGGTGGTCCAGCTTCTGGATAAGGACGAATGGATTACCGGAGGACTGTGGGGCGCATACGAACAATGGGCAGAGGGAGATCCCGGCACGACTCCCTCAGGAGCGAAAAAAGAACGCTGGCGCCCTCACCGCCGGATGATCGACGACCTCACTCCCGAAAACCCCGTTTTTATCTGTCGTTTTGATTACCAGGAATGGTTAGCCAATACCTCAGCCCTCAAAGCCGCCGGCCTCGACCGGAAAGTCCAGCCCGGAATGGAACTCGACAAACAGGGGCAACCCACCGGAATAATATTTCGCAACACTCCGGCCTTCGAAGCCTTGCAGAAAGCCCGTAAACCGAAATCCGAAAAACGCCTGCTCGACGAAAACCGGGCCGCCCTCAAAGCTCTCAGGGAAGCCGGTATTGTTGAAATTCACGACATCTCTCCACCGGCTCAAATAGAAAGGTTCATTAAGCTCCAGGAAAAAGGCGAACTCACCTGCCGGGTCTGGTTGCGCCCCGACCTTTCGCTTGCCGCTCAATTAAAAGAACAGGGTTTCACCATGGGACTTCACCCGAAGACTCGCCAGAAAGACAGCTGGCTGCGTTACGGCGCGCTTAAAGGTTACATCGACGGAATAATGGGCACTCACGGAGCGCTCTTCTTTGAACCCTACAATGACCAGCACGATAACTATGGCCACTGGCGGCCTCACACCTCAGACGACCCGGAACTTAAAGTCGGAAACATGGAAAAAATGTACCGCCTGATAAAAACGGGACTTGAAGCCGGATTCGTCCCGAACGTCCATGCTATCGGAGACCGCGGTGTGGCCGAAATGCTCGACCTTTATGAACGCCTCAAAAACGAAGGCGTTGACCTTACCGGCTTCCGGGTGATTCACGCCCAGGTAATAAGACCTCAGGACTTCCCTCGGTTCAGAGCGCTGAACGTTATCGCCGAAGTTAACCCCTACCACCTCTCCGACGACATGCGCTGGATGGAAGAAAGAATCGGCTATGAAAGATGCAAGGGCGCCTACGCCTTCAAATCGCTCCTGGATAACGGGGCAATCCTGAGCTTCGGCTCTGACTGGCCGGGAACGAGTGCCGCCGAATACTACATGCATCCAAAATATCTCATCTACGCCGCCGTCACCCGCCAGACCCTGACCGGCCAGCCCGAGAATGGCTGGTTTCCAGAGCAAAGAATATCAGTCGAAGAATGCCTTAAAGCTTACACCATTAACAACGCCCGGGCCGCCTTTGAAGCCGACCTCCGCGGCTCGCTGAAAAAAGGTAAACTGGCCGACATCACGGTTTTTGACCGCAACCTGCTGGAAATTCCACCGCCCGAAATTCTCAAGGCCGAGGTGTTGATGACGATCGTCGACGGCAAGATAGTCTTTGAGAGAAACTGACCGCATTTACAAAATAATTTCTCCCGCCCTTAAAAGATTTTAGATTTTAAGCTGACAGGAGTTATAATAACTAAAGAAAGGAAGTTGTGTGAACAACCTTCCGATTGTTCTGTCATGGTCTAAAGGAGTTTTCAGATGAACCCTGCATATGAAAAATTGGGACTATTTTATTTAGGAAAAGCCGTTGATCCCCAAACGTTATCGATAACCCCTGACTATATACTGTATGATTCCAAGGACCTGGTCACCCACGCCGTCTGTGTCGGCATGACCGGAAGCGGAAAGACCGGCCTGTGTGTCGGTCTGCTGGAAGAAGCCGCAATAGACGGCATTCCGGCCATCATCGTTGACCCCAAAGGAGACCTCGGCAACCTTATGCTTCTGTTTCCCGACTTGCGGCCCGAAGACTTCCGACCCTGGATTGACGAGGCCGAAGCTGCCCAGAAAGGACTTTCGCCTGACGAGTATGCCCGCCAGCAGGCTGAGCTGTGGAAAAAGGGCCTGGCCGACTGGGACCAGGACGCCTCCAGAATCAGGAAACTTCTGGACATGGCTGACATCTCCATTTACACCCCCGGCAGCAATACCGGTCTGCCGCTGTCCATTCTGAAATCGTTTGAAGCTCCGCCGCCGGCCATAATGGAAGACGCCGAGCTCCTGGCTGAAAAAATCTCAACCACGGTTTCCGGACTTCTCGGTCTTCTGGGCATTCAGGCTGACCCTCTCCAGAGCCGGGAACATATCCTTATCTCCAATCTGCTGCAGGCTGCCTGGACTGCCGGGAAAGGACTCGACCTGGCTTCCCTGATTCAGCAGATCCAGAATCCGCCTTTAAGGCGAATTGGAGTTTTTGAGCTGGACTCCTTCTACCCGGCTCAGGAACGATTCAAGCTGGCCATGATGCTCAACAACCTTCTGGCTGCTCCCGGATTTGATCAATGGCTGAGCGGAGACCCACTGGACATTGACTCGCTCTTTTATACCCCTGCGGGCAAACCAAGACACAGCATCATCTCCATCGCTCACCTGTCCGATGCCCAGCGAATGTTTTTTGTTACCATTCTGCTCAACCAGCTTCTCGGCTGGGTCCGCCAGCAACCGGGGACCTCATCACTGCGCGCCCTCTTCTACATGGATGAAATTTTTGGTTTCTTCCCCCCAGTGAGCGAACCTCCCTCCAAGCGTCCGCTGCTTACCCTGCTCAAACAGGCCAGGGCCTTCGGGCTGGGCCTGGTCCTGACCACCCAGAACCCGGTGGACCTGGATTATAAAGGGCTGGCCAATGCCGGAACCTGGTTCATCGGCCGCCTGCAAACCGAGCGTGATAAGGACCGGTTGCTGGAGGGGCTGGCCGGTGTGGCCGGCAATATCGACCTGAAAAAAGTCTCTGACCAGATCAGCGGTTTGAGAAAACGGGTTTTCCTCATGCATAACGTTCATGAAGACAAACCTGTATTGCTCCACACCAGATGGGCCCTTTCCTACCTGCGGGGACCGATGACCAGACAGCAGATTATGTCGATCATGCAGGGCAAAAAAGCTCAGACCGTTCCCGCTCCCGAAGCCACCGCTCCCGGCTTCCAGAGTAAGACTGCCAGGACTGCCAGGCAGGCAGCCGACCTAAGTCATCTGAAGCCCACGCTTCCGCCAGGAATAAACGAGCTATTTTTTCCAGTAAAAAGCCAGCCCGCGGCCTCAGCCAGACTGATTTACCGACCTTCATTGGCCGCCCTGGCCCAGGTGGCCATATATGATAACCGGCTCGGTGTTTCCTGGGTTTCGGACACCGGTCATTATCTTGAACTAACAGAAGAGGTGGCTGGACTGCTCTGGGACGAAGCCCGCCCCCTTTCAGCCCGCCTTGAAGAACTGGATAAAACCTCCCACCCGGAAGCTTCTTTTGAATCCCTTCCCTCGCGCAGTCTGTCCATGCTGAAATCAGCCGAAAATGAATATCTCGACTATTTGACCAGAAGCTACCAGCTGACTCTCTGGAAAAGCCCGACTTTCGGGGCAATATCAAAGCCGGGCGAATCAGAGCGCGAGTTCCGTCTCCGGCTCAGCCAGCTGGCCAGGGAAAAAAGAGATGAGGCCGTAGCCCGTCTCCGTCAGAAATACGGCCCAAAAATCGCCACCCTCGAAAGGCAGTATCTGACCGCCCAACAACGCCTGCAAAAGGAAGAAGCCCAGTACAGGGAAAAGG
>CAZDZU010000206.1:0-3942 GCA_964509995.1 uncultured Eubacteriales bacterium
CCCTGGGGTTTGACCGGCTGGTGATGCTGCTCTGCGGCGAGGACTCCATCCGGGAAGTGATCCCCTTCCCCAAAACCACCAGCGCCCTGTGTCTGATGACCGGCTCTCCCTCACCGGTTGACCCCGGGCAGCTGGAAGAGCTGGGAATTAAAATCACCAGATCATAATCACCCGAATCCCCGGAGAGTTACCCTTCCAGAACCCCCGGCAATTCCTGTCAGTTCAGTTCAGCCGGGGTGATTCCCGATTAAATCTCCGCCTCTACAAAAAATTTGCTCTCTTCGCTGCCAGCTTTATTTTTTTCCGAATCTCATTCCGGCGCTAAAGAGAAGTGTTCTGCTTTTAAGGTCCGGGTAATACTCCAGAGACCCGGTGTTGCGGCTGAGGTTGACCAGACCATGACCGTAGCGGAATTCCACAAACGGGCTGGCCGTCTCGAGTCTTAATTCCAGCCCGGCGCCCGCCAGCAGACAGAAATCTGTCTTTTTGGTATCGGGCTTGAGGTCCGGACCGTCCAGGCCAAAAGGCGTGCCGCGGTGCCTCAGCACAAAGCCCAGTTCATAACCCACCAGAAAATAGGGAGCCAGCTTTCGGTCTGTTAAACCAGCTTTAATCATGCCGATCTGGCTGAGAGTCCCCAGCCTGTAAGGAAGAGAACCGACCTTGGTATCCAGGTAATAAACGTCAAGGCTGGTCCCCTTTCCCAGGTAACCCAGATCCAGAATGACAGTCAGCGGCATTCCGCTGACCTTTAATTCCAGCCCGGCGCCCAGACCCAGCCCGGCCCGGAAGGCATTTTTATAATTTGTCTCCGGGATGCCCACCGGAGTCGGGAGTCCTTCGGAGCGGGCCAGCGTCAGCCCACCCCAGATTCTGAAGCCAGGTTTAATATCGCCCGGGTAGGCGGCCGTGGTGAAAAAGAAAACGGAGAAAACCAGAACCAAAACCCGAATTTTGCCTTTCATTTCTTTCCCTCCTTCATTCATAATTATGAAGCCGGCGATAGAAATAAGAAAATAAGTTAATAAGCTCATTTAAGTTTGATAGATTTTCGATTTCCGCTCTGGAAGAGCGCTAAATATATCATAATCATTCCTGCCCACGGGCCTGTCTTCAAGCCTGCTGCAACTCAAACGACCTCCGTCGATTTATTGGTTTCCTATTTTTTGATTTACACCTGATTAAGGCTCAGGACTCAGTCCATTTATTATAACCGGTCTAATATTAAATCTATTTTTTAATTCTCCCGGGTCAATAAGAGCAAAAAATGTGCCGGGTCTTCGGTCAACAATTCAGGCAGGCATAAAACCGGAGAAACGACTAAACGGTCCGGGAGCGAGGACAGATGCCATTATTTTTGAACACTCCGGATAAAATTCTCTTTCTACTGGAAAAATGAGGTTTCCCTTTCCAGGCTGGTTTTACTTTCAGAAAATTAAGCTATTCTTTCGCGAAGGTAAGATATCCTGAAATAAAAAAGGGCAGCCAGCAGGCTGCCCTTTTTCGTCCACCCGAATTAAGAACTTATTTCCCGCTCACTCCACCAGCTGTCCGGTCAGAGGGTCAAGCAGCTTGACTCGGTGCACCTTTCCCAGTTTATCAACAGGTCCGGGGAACTTGTCAGAACCCTTGTTGCAGGGCTCGAAGTCGCCGACAATCATAATGACCATCTTGTCCGGCTGGATGTACTTCCTGGCCACTTCGAGAACTTTATCCTTGTTAACGGCTTTAACTTTATCCAGATAGGTGGCGTAATAATTCATCGGTTTGCCCTGCAGCTCCAGGTTGGCAAAATTGACCATGGTGTTGATCGGACTCTGGAAAAAATCGGCAAAACTCTCCAGGTAATAATTGATGGCCGTTTCCATCTCGGCCTCCGAAACCGGCTCCTTTCTTATCCGGTCAAATTCCTTCAGAATCAGGGAAATGGCATAGCCAACTGTTTCCGATTTGGTCTGGACGTAGCCAGAAAAAGTTCCGGGGAAACCCCAGCGGTAGGTAAATCGGCTGCCGGTGTTGTAGGCCAGCCCCTCATCCGACCTCACCTTGGAGGTAATCCTGGATGTAAAGCTCCCGCCTCCCAGTATGAAATTCATCACCTGGACAGCAAAATAATCGGGATTGGTATCTTCTATGCCCAGATGGCCCACAGATACGTAACCCTGATTAATTTTCTTCTGAATGAAATAGACGCCGGGTTCGGGCTCGGGGAACTTTTTGCCCACCGCCGGGAAGGACAGAGATTTATTAGCCCATTTAGTCGCATACTTATTGATTTTATTTTTGAGCTGTTCACGGCTGAAATCTCCGGCTGCGGCCAGGATGATATTCTTCGGGAAAAAGTACTTGCCGTGGAAAGATTTGAGGTCGGCCGGAGTTAAACTCTCGACCGTGGCTCTGGTCGCCTGGATGGTAAGCGGATGCTCACCGTAGAGGACCTTCTGGAATTCTCTGTTGAGAACCTGGCTGGGATTATCGTTGGCTGACCTCATCTGCTCGATCATCCGGCCTCTGGCCAGCTTCAGGCTGTCCTCTCTGAACTCGGGGTTCATCAGAACATCGAAGAAAATGTCCAGGCCTTCATCCAGGTCTTTGCTCAGAACCGACATCGAAAGAGTAGAGGTCCTCTCCCCGACCGAGAAATTCAAGGTTCCACCGAGGAAATCTATCCTCTCTTCAATCTGCTGGCCGGTCCTGGTTCTGGTGCCACCCTTGATGAGACATTCAGACATCAGGTCACCCAGCCCGGCTTTCTCTTTGGGCACATAGAGTTTTCCGGTGTTGATGATGGCCGTGATGTTGACTATGGGCAGGGCCCTTTCCTCCCGGATGTAAGCTCGCAGCCCGTTGGCCAGAACCACCCGGAAGCTGGCCGGATTGGGCGGTTCAAATTTCAACGGAGGGAACTTAAGCTCTTCCGGCTTGCTAACCTGGGCAATGGCCAGGCTGAATGAGGACAGGACCAGAAGCAAAACTAAAATCGCTAGTCTTTTCATGGTCATCCCTCCTTATCTCCCCTGACCGCGGGTGTAGACAGCCACCAGGCAGTTTTCTTTGACAAAATATCTGGCGGCTACCTTTTTGATATCGTCGGCGGTCACTTTTTTCAGGTCTTCAAGGTCGGTGAGAAGTGTCCGCCAGCCGCGATTGAGCTCCGCCCGGCCGATTCTCATCGCCAGAAACATCGGGCTCTCCAGGCCCCGGATAAAACTGGCTTCGGTCCGGTTCTTGGCCTTCTGCAGTTCTTCCGCCGTCACACCATCTTTTTTAATTTTCTCGATTTCTTCCCAGACATACTTTTCCAGGTCTTCCGGTTTGATGCCCTTCTGCATTTTGGGAACGACATTGAAGGTAAAGGCTCCGACATACCACTGCGGCCTGGCCATGGCCATGGCCCTGACGGCCACATCCTTCTCCTGCACCAGAACCCTGGTCAGTCTTCCGGTTTCACCGGACAGGATGCCCGAGAGAACATTCAGGGCGGTCACATCGGGATGGCCGTCAGGCGGGATATGAAACCACATCTGCAGGTTTGGCATTCCCGGCCCCTGACCGTACATTCTCTTTTCAGAATACTGAGGCGGGACGCTGGTTCTGATCGGCTCCACATCTTCGCCCCGGGGAATCCGGCCGAAATACTTTTCCGCCATCTGGATTATTTCTTCCGGCTTAAAATCTCCGACATAGACGGCCACGGCATTATTGGGAATGTAGTATTTCCGGTTAAACTCAATCATATCCTTCTTGGTGATTCTTCTCAGGTCATCCATCCAGCCGATAACCTGCCAGTGATAGGGTGAGCCCACGTAAAAAGCAGCCCGGACCTGCTCATTAAACAGGAAGCCCGGATTATTCTCGCTGAGGCGCCTTTCCTCCATGACCACATCTTTTTCCGAATAAAACTCCCGGAAATAGGCGTTCATCATCCGGTCGGATTCCAGC
>CAZDZU010000207.1:0-3939 GCA_964509995.1 uncultured Eubacteriales bacterium
AAATGGCTCGGGGTCAAAAGTTTACGGGATATCAATCCAAACAGGTTTCATCTTGAGCAGCGGTCTAACCTTCAGAACAGGCTGGACATTTCAGAAAAATGAACTTGACCAGCCTGAGCCGGAGTTTAATTCGCGGGAATTTTTCCGCACACCCAGTTGTTATGGATTTGCTTATCTAAGGTATAAAAATGTCAGCTGGTTCGATCTTGATTTATCCATCGATTATACAGGGAGAATGAAAGTCCCCCACTATGCGGGTTATATTGCAGTTGACCGACTCGAAACCACTAGGCCCTTTGCCGTCGTCAACCTGAAATTGCAGAGAAGAATCGAGTTGCCGAATAGCAATGCCTGCAATTTGTTTGCCGGCATCTTCAACCTGTTCAATTCCTACCAGAAAGACCTGGACATTGGTGCTGACAGAGACTCCGGCTATGTTTACGGTCCAGCTAAACCGCGATCTTTTTACGCAGGGGTGGAGCTTTCTTTTTAGTTCTGAGACAAATTCCAGCCAAGCCAGCTAAAGGGGCTATATGCCACCTTTTTTGTCAGGAGGGCTTCTGTCTTTCCTGCTAATTCTCAGATGAAATCCAAGTTCTTAATATAGTGGGAAATGAATTTACTTTTTTAACTCTCTTCCAGTAAGTTCATAATTTAAAATCCAGCGTCCTGATCATCAGGAAGCATTAAGTTTCTTCAGTAAAAGCAATAATACTTTCCCCGGATTTGGCATAGCCAGGAACAAAAGAAGGCTCTGAACATGAAAGATACATCAGGCTGAATAAAATAATAAATTGCAAGGGTTTGAAAAAAGCTGCTTCTGGATTAATCTTTTTATGAGTAAAAATGTCTTATAAGTAAAAATGGAAACGACGTTCTGGATTCTGGAGGCCACCGGCCACTCGAAATTTTCATACCGGATAAGAATTGTCAAGGGCGAGGAAAATCTCCTCTGTCTGTGCGAGGACCCTCAGGGCACCCTCTACCCCGCCCAGGAAATAGAGCGGGCACCTGTAATCTCACTGAAACAGTACGGAAAAAGGCTGGCCTCTGACACCAATTTTCTAAGGTGGCCAGTTTATATTCTGCTGCAGCTTTGCTTTACCTTAAAATGTTTTATGCTGAGAAGCGAAGAGCAAAACCATTAAAAAAACCAGAGGCGGAGTCCAGCCCTCAATTTTATCTGGACTATTTTAAGCAAAAATTACTTCCGATCCCTGTTCGTCAGCTTGCTCAGCTGCACCAGGCAAATTCTTTAAAATAAAAATCGGCAAGGGAATGTGATACGTCTGTTTCTTGCCAGAGGTTACATATTCTCTTTTCTCTGATTTTCCGACAGGGGATACCCGGGTTGCTGACTATTAAACCAGAAATCGGTGCACACGTATTATTTCTTGAGTTTCCACAACCGGAAATCAGGGAAAGAGTATTATGTCCCCCGTTTTTCTACAAGAAGAAAGCCGGTCCTTCCATAGTACCAGATTTTGAGCCTGTCCAGGATCATCATAGCCAGCAGGATGATAATAAATAATAAAGCAATCGAGGTCATCGGGACTGAAGCCATAAACCAGCCAGAAGCGGCCATCAATGTGGCCAGAACGATATTAATGGCAATCACCCAGCCCACCCATCTGCTCGGAGACAGTAACCAGAAATGACCGCAGGTCCGGGTCATCAGGATAGTTTCCATGGCTGAATACATGAGGAAAAGGAACATTAAGGAGTTAATCGGCCCGGCGGGCAAATTCTGAATTTTGAGGTAAAACCAGAACAGGGCCGATCCCAGCAGCAGCCAGCCAGCGGTAAAAACGGCCGATATCCTGGCTATCTGAGATATATTCCATTTTTCCGGCGCTTTCGTTGGCCAGGTTCTGTCGGTAGCTAAGGTTAGGGTAACCAAATCATTCATAACAACGATAAACACAATCAAGGTTAGGGAAAGTGGAAAAAATCCGGCAAAGATAAATCCAAAGGTCAAGAGCGCAGCCAGCACCGCTGTTCGCGCCAGCTTGGTAATAGTCCAGGTCATCATCCTGCGGTAAACTCGATGGCCGGCATCAATCACCTTGGTGATGTCAGATAGCCCCGGCCTGGTTAAAACGACTTTGGCTGCTAACTTGGCAACATCGGTGGCCGTGCTGACCGCAATACCCACATCCGCCTGCTTCAAGGCCGGGGCATCATTAATTCCATCCCCGGTCATTCCCACGACCATCCCCTTTTTCTGGATAGCTTGGGCGATCCTGTACTTGTCTTCAGGGTAAACATTAGCAAATCCGTCGAATCCCAGCGGACGGGATAGGGCATCCTCTAAAGTGCCAATGCGGTCGCCAATTCCCACTTCTTCAGCAATTGCCTTAGCGGTTACAGGCATATCGCCGGTTAGCATAACCACCCGGACACCTCGTTCTTTAATCTTTGAAATCGATTCTCTGGCATCTTCCCGGGCCGTATCGGCCAGGGCAACAAGTCCTTCAACCGCCAGGTTTTCATCACTTTCCCCAGAAGCCACTGCCAAGACTCGATAACCCTTCGAACTCAGAAGATTAACCTGAACGATGAATTTATCAGGAACCTTAGACATCTCCGAAACCACCGCCGGGGACCCCAGGATCACGCGCAGTTCCCTCCCATCCTGTCTGATTTGAGCTCTGGCCACTTTCTGGGCCGGATCAAAAGGCGTAAATGAGATCCGTTCAAGGAACTTCTCATTTTTCTTCCGCATGGCCTTGAGAATAGCCACGCTCACAGGATCGCGGGAGGTTTCATCGCAAACTGCTGCCGCCAGTGTTAATAATCCAGCTTCATCCTGCCGGTTAAAGGGAATGGTTTCTGATATTTCCGGGCGATTGTAGGTTAACGTCCCTGTTTTATCTACCAGCAAAACTTCCAGGCTGGCTGCTTCCTGAATGGCCGTCAATCCGGTTACCAGAACATTTTCTTTCGCTAATTCCTTAGCTTCCAGCGAATTGGCTACCGTAAAGCTCGCCGGCATTGATACCGGGATGGTGGCTATAAATAAAATCACCACGAACGGTAATAGTTCATGCCAGGCAATGCCCTTAACGAAGGCGGCGGCCAGCAGAACAACAGCCAGAACTATATTCAAATAGGCGAGATAGCGAACAATGTTGAAAAGAAGTAATTGCAGCCGGCCCGGGGCTTCAGCGGTGCGAACCAGCTCCACGGTTTTGCCCCATGATGTTTTTGTCCCGATGGCAGTTACTTCGGCAATTGCTTCTCCATGGTCAGCAGTCGTTCCGGCAAAAATTTTCTCCCCCGGACCTTTGGTAACGCTGATGGATTCGCCGGTAAGGACCGATTCGTCAACACTTATGGTTCCTGTGATAATTTGCATATCAGCCGGTACCACATCTCCCAATCTGATGTGAACAATGTCTCCAGGGACCAGTTCTCGAGACAACACTTTTTGCCATCTCCCGTTCCTTAAAGTCCGGACGCCAATCCGCAATTGTTGTCGGAGATACCCGACGGCCGTTTTCGCCCGCCTCTCCTGAACTTCACCGGTAATCGCAGAAAAAGCCAGCATCAAGAAAACAACCGCAGCCTGAGTGCCTTTGCCCAGTAACAATTCAAATAACATTGCGGCCTCGAGCATCCAGGGAACAGGAGCCCATAATCTTTTAAGCGTTCCCCTGATAGGTCCTACCTTTTTTTCTGGAATCTCGTTATAACTGTACTGTTCTCTTCTGACTTGCACCTCAGCATCATTTAAACCTGCCCCCGGGTACTCATTTTCAATACCGGCCAGGATAGACTCTTTATCCGGAGTGACAGGATGTTCTTCTTCCGCTGTTTTTAATTTATCCACATCATGTTCCTTTAATCTTACTTTTTTTATTATAACAGAAAAGATGAATTGCCCAATTGAAACTCAGAAGCGTAAGGGGAAGGAAATCGTTTCAGATAACTATGTAG
>CAZDZU010000208.1:0-3932 GCA_964509995.1 uncultured Eubacteriales bacterium
CAATTAATAGGCTCTTTCCGGGGGAGAAGGGGCGGGAGCAAGTAATAGTTAGCAAATTGGGGAGGGTAAGAGCGGGGTGCCAGGCCGGATAGGCAATAAGAACCATAAAGCAGGGAAAACAGAAAACCGCCCCGGGGTCAAACAGGACAGGGAGGCGTTCAGTAGGAGTAGCCGATCATGAACACCCAGGTTCTGGTCTTGATGCTTTCCATCCACTCCACCCCGGGTTTCAGAATGTTTGATAATCCCAGGTCATAACGGGCGTCCACCGAAAAATAACCGGGGCCCCATTTCTGGGCCAGGAGAAGACCGAAGGTCAGGCCGAATTCAGACTTTTGAACGTCGGCCTTGATATCTTCTGTTTCCTTGCTGTAGGGGTCGACCATGACGATGTTAGCTTTCTGGTTGAAACCAAAAAAAGGACCGAACACAAGTGAGGGCACCGCCGCCAGTCCTTCAATGGCCAGGTCTATCTTCAGGAGAACCGGGAGCTCAAAGTAATCAAAGTTGAAGCGGGCTTCAAAATCGTATTCGGGGTCTACCAAACGGGAGCCTTTCTGGATGTAAATCACTTCCGGTTGAATGGACAACCCCGGCAGGAACTCGAAACTGGCAAAGACCCCTCCAGTCCAGCCTTGCTTGGTCTTCCAGGGAAAGCCTTCCAGGAAAGTTTCGGGCAGCGATTTCAGATTGCCCAGGGTCAGCCCGCCTTTGACCCCGAAATGGAACTGGGCATGGGAAGGAGACACTGCCAGGCTGCTGATTACAATAAAAGCGATGGCATAACTCAGCCACCTCCAGTTCTTGTTCATGGAGTTTACCCTCCTTTTTGTCGCCTTGACTTGCATAATCTGTCTAATAAATACTTTAATTGAGCCATAAAAGCAAGAGCGACTGAAAAGCTGGCGGTTGTGCCCGGTTCCCGGGTCTTCCCTGCTTAGTTGTGAGTTCAGCAACCGGGCAGTGGGAAAAAACCACCCGCTTGAGAAAAGGGGGCGTCTCCGGCGATTATTTTTTATTTACTCCTTATTCCCCGCCACTGACTCCAGACCCGTGTTGTCCTTTCGGGCTCTTTGGCCTCTCTGGTATAATAGAAAGCTATGATCTTCAGGACACCGTGCGGTCAGCGCTTAAAGCGGGGCGGAGTCTGATGGCCAGGACAGAGCTTCTTTCCTGTCTCCGGAGACAGACGGTCTGGCTTCTGGTCTTTTTAAATCTGGCCCTGATTCTTCAGGCCCAATCCATCCCCGAAATAACTGTTGACCTGATTCTGGACAGAGCTTATCAGAGATTCACTTCGTACCAGGACTTCGGGCGCTGGCAGGTGCTGGTGGTTTCTTCCCAGAACAATGCCGACCGCCACTGGCAACCGGAAAAAATCAGACGGGTTACCAAGTGGATGAAATTTGACGGGGAGTTGCTGGATGAGGAAATCCTGGAAGCAATCGAAATCGAGAAAGGCCGGACCAGGGATATAACCGGGCAGTACCGCCAGCAGAGGCTGGAAAGGTTGAAACAGATGAGAGAAGAAAGAGAAAAAGCCAGGGCCTCGGGCCGCTCGCCTGAAGACCGGCTTACCCTGAGCCTCCAGGACCTGATCCCTTTCAGCGATAAGAATAGAAACCGCTATGATTTCATTTTGAGGGGGGTATCAGAAATCAACGGGGATGGTGTCTATCTGGTGGAAGCCAGGGCCAGGGAAAGAAAGGATTTCCTTTTTGAGGGTCTTTTTTACATCAGCCGCGATTCATACGACCTGAGGCGGGTTGAAATAACGCCCGTTAAGACCCCGGCCTTTGTCCGGGAATTCCTGTTGGAAGTCGACCTGGACCTCTGGCGGGAGAGCCTGGTGATGAGAAAAGTTAAAATAAAAATATACGGCCGCTTTCTTTTCAGGTCCATCCGCAGGATAATTGATGAAGATTACCTTGAGTACCGACCGCTGGACTGAAGCTTCCTGACTTCAAGAGCTTAAGCCGGGCTTTATATCTGTGGACACAGGGGGGCCGTTAATTTAAAATGAAAAATCAGCCCAGACTTCTGCTGACGCAGAGTTAGATTTAAGGAGAGCGGAGTTGAAAGCTCTGATTATCGCTGCCGGCCAGGGGAAGAGGCTCGCGGGTGTTACTTCCTGCAAGCCGCTCCTGCCAGTCTGCCAGCAACCTCTTATCGACTGGGTGATTAAGGGACTGCAAAAGGCCGGGGTCGGGGAGGCGGTGGTGGTCACCGGTCATAATCGGGCCCGGCTGGAAAAATTTCTTAAGACACATTATTCCTCAGAGGAAATCAAGCTGACCCTGATTTATAACGACCAGTGGCAGAAGGAAAATGGCCTCTCGGTTTATAAAGCCCGGCCACTTCTGAAGGAGCCTTTCTTCCTGTTGATGTCCGACCATATTTTCGACCCATCCATCCTGGATCTTCTGCGGCAGTCGGAAATTAAAGAAGACGAATTGATTCTGGCCGTCGATAACAGGATTCAGAATCATCCGTATGTTAACCTGGACGATGTTACCCGGGTCCGGGTGGAAGACGGAAAGATCAGGAATATAGGTAAAGGTTTAAGCGATTACAACGCTTTTGATACCGGCCTTTTTCTCTGCCAGCCTGTGCTCTTTGAAGCCCTCGCAGAAAGCCAGAGTCGGTCCGGAGATTTTACTCTTTCCGGGGGCGTCAGGCTGCTGGCGGCCCGGGGCCAGGCCAGGGCGGTAGAGATTGGCGGCCGATTCTGGATTGATGTTGATGACCCGATAGCCATGACCAGAGCTGAAGATTATTTAAGGACGGGAATCAGCTGGTATTAAATTCCCCGTCTGGCCGACATCCAGTCCGCAGGTTCGCAGTCTGGAGCTAACCAGGAGAAGACGATGACAGTGAGGAAGGCGGTCTTAATTCTGAGTCAGCACGGTCAGAAAAAAATGCTCGGACTCACCCTGCGCCAGCGGCTGATTCTGAGTGCCAGCGACGCCGGGTGGACTGAATTCTGGCTTTTTCATCCAGAAAAAAACATAGCCCAGAAAGCTGTTCTTGAGCTTTCATCTGACCGGAGAATACTTGTCAGAAATATCCGCCTCAGGATTCTTGGCCAGGAGACTCCTGGAGATAAATTGCTACCGTCTGCCGGGAACGATTATCTGCTGGTTATTGAGGATAATCTGGTGGTTGACCCGGAAATCTTTTACCGGCTGGGGGAAGACCTGGAGAACCCGGGTTTGCCCCTGGTGAGAATAGAAATCAGAGGAAAAGATAAAACCGGCCAGCCGAGCGGCGGTCTGCTGGCCGTGCGGGGCGGAGACAGCCTTGATCTGGTTTTAAGTCAGATCAAAGCCGGAAAAGGTATTCCCGAAATAGGGCTAATGGCTGAAGGTGAACGAACTTCTCTGGTACTCCCGGGGAAATTGGCCATGGTTGTTAATGACCGGAAGAGTTTTCTCCGGAGCCGGAATTTACTTCTCCAGACTGCCCGCAAGCCTCAGGACGGAATCGTGGCCAGGCTGATAAACCGCCGGATTTCACTCTTTCTGACGAAATATTTTCTTTATCTGAATGTCCACCCGATTGTTCAGAGTATTTTCACCCTGGCCATAGGTCTGCTGAGCGCGGTTTTTGTGGGATTCGGCCGGCAGCTGCTGGTGCCGGGAGGAATACTCTTTGAGCTGGCTTCAATAATAGATGGCTGCGACGGGGAGAATGTCCGGCTGACCTTCAGGAAAACCAGAATCGGGGGAGCTCTGGATATTGCCGGCGACGCTGTGACCTTCGTTTCGTTTTTTGTGGCCCTGCCGGTAGGGCTTTACAGGACTTACGGAGACAGATTATGGCTCGGTCTGGGAATCTTTACCCTTCTGTCAATGGTGGCTTTTTACCTGCAGCTTATCAATTATGCCAGAAAAACGGGGATCGGTTATAATATCGTGGCCGTGGTCAAAGAA
>CAZDZU010000209.1:0-3878 GCA_964509995.1 uncultured Eubacteriales bacterium
CAGATTCCAGATATCGACCGGAAAGCTCTTGAGCTCTACAAAAAAAATCCGAGAAAAGCCACCGAATTCCTGACAGCTTTTTCCATGAGCAACGCCGAAGCGGTGGTCAGAGCCTGGTGGCAGCTGGGAGATGAGCTGCTGGTCAAGTTCAATCACCTGAGTTATTACAACAGCGAGAGGCGAACGGTTGAAAGAAGAAAAATGGATTTTCCGGAAGCCTGGAAAAAAGCTGTCCGGATAATGGATATATTTTTCGAATGAAAATTTTTAAATAGCAACGGAGGTTCAAATGTCAAAAAATTGCCAGCGACTCAAATTTCGTCCCTGGTCAGTTTCAGTCCTGGTCTTGCTTCTGGCCTTTCTGGCGGTTTTTTATTTTATAGCCCCGGCCGGGAAAACCGAACGGGGACCGGAAGTCTCCAGGCTGGCTGACAACTGCACTTCCATTCTGGTCGGCCGGCTGGCATCGGTCGACGGCTCGACCATGACCACCCATACCTGTGACTGCGGTCTATGTGACTGGACCTGGCGACATGTTCCCGCTGCCCGTCATAAACCCGGAGAGACCAGAAAGATCTATCATATTTCTCAGTTCAAGACCTGGCCCCCGACCGAGGGCCTGAAATGGGACCTGGTTAAAAAAGATTTCACCGGTCTTGAGATCCCCGAAGTCCCGTATACTTACGCTTACCACCACGGCATGTTCGGTTACCTGAACGAAAAACAGGTGGCCATAGGCGAATCCACCATTGGCAATGTCCGCAAGCTGGGCAACCCGACTCCGACACCGGCCTTTGACATTACCATGCTGACCATCATTGCCATGGAGAGAGCCAGCACGGCCAGAGAAGCCATCAAAATAATGGGCGAGCTGGCAGAGAAGTATGGCTATGGATTCCACGACAATGGAGAAATGCTGGCTGTGGCCGACCCCAGAGAAGTCTGGATTTTCGAAATAATCCCGGTCGGTCCTCTCTGGACTCCTCAAAGCGGCAAACCGGGAGCAGTCTGGTGTGCCCAGAGAGTTCCGGATGACCAGGTCAGCGTTTGCCCCAATGAATCCAGAATCGGCGAGATTGACCTGAATAATCCGGATTACTTCATGGCCTCTTCCAACGTCATTTCCTGCGCGGTTGAAAACGGGTTATACGACCCGGCCAGCGGTAAACCTTTCAACTGGAAGAAGGCCTACTCCCCCGTTAATGAAAGCGCCATCAGTTCCAACGGAAGGTACCAGCGACTGTGGCGATTTTTTGACCTGGTGGCTCCTTCTCTCAAGCTGTCTCCCAATACCCCCAACATGGATCTGCCATTCTCGGTAAAACCCGACCGGAAAATCTCTGTAGCTGATGTGATCAACATGACCCGTGACCGCAGTTATGGCACGCCTTTTGACCCGGTAAAAGGCATCCGCGGCGGGCCGTTCAAGAATCCCAACTATTACCGTCAGACCAGGACCATCTGCGACAGCCGGGCCGAGTACTCGACAGTGACCCAGAGCCGGGACTGGTTGCCGGACCCGGTAGGAGGGCTGGTCTGGATTTCATTCGGTTCGCAGGACACCGCCTGCTACATGCCTTTTTATGCCGGGGTTATCGAGCTGCCGCCTTCGTTCTCGATTGGTGATCACTGGGTTTTCAACCGGGATTCTGCCCGCTGGGCCTTCGATTTCGTTGATTTTCAGGTTCAGGTCATCTACTCGGAAGCCATCAAGGATGTGGAACAGGCCATTCTTAAATATGAAAAACCGGTCATTGACCAGATTCCAGAAATCGACCGCCGGGCGGCAGAGCTTTATAAGAAGAGCCCGAAAGAAGCGGCCAAATTCCTGACCGGCTTCTGCCTGAACAATGCCCAGAACGTGGTCAGAGCCTGGTGGGATCTGGGCGAACAACTTCTGGTTAAGTACAACCACCTCTACCTGTATAACGTGGAGAAAAGGACCTACCAGCGGCGTTTCCCGGCATATCCCGACCTCTGGCAGAAAGCAGTCCGGGCTTTTGATGTCCTGCTTGAGCCTGAGGAAAAAAGATAGGGGGAAGAAACCATGAAAAAAAACAATTCTTTTCATTTTATTCTGACTGTTTTATTCTTGATATCGGCTGTCTTGCTTTTCGGTCAGACCGTTCCCAAAGCCAGTCTGCCGGTGCTGACCACTTCTGCCGGTCAGAGTCCGGACGTGACCACGGTCAACATCATCCTGGAAGAAGCCGGAATCGGCTATGATTATTGCGACGTTCCCACTCCTGAAATCCTGGCCGAGGGGGTGGGACTGGGAGACCGCGAGTCCGAACCCGGCTTCCATGCCGAAGTCCATACCGACCTCATGAAATTTAAGAAGGGCACTCCGTTCAGAACCGTGATCATGGCCATCGGTGCTAGCCTCAAAGGCATGGGTGCTTCCGGACTGACGGTTGAAGCGGAAGAGGCTCGCCTGAAAAAAGTTATCGATTACTGCCAGGCCAACAAAATTTTCATCATTGCCGTTCATATCGGCGGGGAGTCAAAACGCGGTGCCCCCGGAAGCGACAACGAAAGAATGATCGAGGCCGTGGCCCCCAGAGCCAACCTCCTTATAGTTACCCGGGATGGCAACAAGGACGGGCGGTTCAGTAAGATTTCAGCTCAAAAAAACATACCGCTGGTAGAAGTCAATTACGCTCTGGAAATAGTTGACCTGCTGAAAAAAGTTTTTGAATGACCTCTGGCCCGGAGTTCAGGCTTCAGAGAAAGCAAGCCTTTGATTCAATCAAAGGGTTGACTGCAGTTTTTTCTGGGCTTTCAGAAGAAGTTGTTCGCCCTCATGGATGAGGTCATCCAGCCGGGCGATGGCAATCCTGCACTTCAGGTTTTCCATCTTCCTGTTGCCCTTGCCCTGATTATCAAAATATTTTTTCAGGTAGGCCTCCAGCTCTTCAGCCGAAAATAGCCGGGGCAGGCAGGCATCGGCCAGAAGCATCTTCTTTATCTCTTCATAATCAATCCGGTCGCCCAGAGCCAGCTTTATATCGCGGGCGGTTTCTTCCCGCCACCGGGCATATTCCGGCGTGGAATAAGGGGGTAGAGGGCCGAGCAGTTTCCTGGCTTCTTTCAGCGCTTCTTCAAAGAACAGCTTCCCCTCCTTCAGCAGGCTTTTGGCTCGATAATATTCGGGGCCGGAAGCAGCGGTCTTATCATCCAGATAGATTTTGAAAAGGTTGACCGACTGGGCCAGTGCTTCATAGGCTGACTTGATTTTTACTTCAAAATTAAAATCCATTGGCTTCATTTAGCCCTCCTCCAAGGAGCCAGGCTGATTTAAGGATAACAATTTTTTAATCCTTTTTCAAAAAATTATTTTTTTACGATGGCCGCAGCCACTACGTTGGCAATCCTGCTGCGTACGGAAATGATTTCCCCCTTATCGTCCGGATGGACTCGGTTGGTCAGGAAGATTACGGCCGTGGTTGTCTCCGGGTCTATCCAGATGGATGTCCCCGTATAGCCAGAGTGACCATAAGAACTCCAGCCGAAAAGATCTCCCCTGACGGTGGCATAGTCCGAATCGAGATCCCAGCCGAAACCGCGACCGGCCGTCTTCAGGCGGGGAAAAATCTCTGTCATCCTCTCGACGGCCAGCGGGCTGAGAATTCTTACTCCCCTGAACTCTCCCCGGTTAAGCATCATCTGGGCAAAAATAGCCAGGTCGTCGGCAGTGGAAAAAAGGCCGGCATTACCTGAAATTCCACCCTGAAGCCTGGCCAGAGGGTCATGAACAATTCCCCTCAGCGGCTGGCCGTCTATAACTTCGGTCGGAACACACCGCACTTTAACCTCTTCGGGAGGATTAAAAAGGGTGGAGTCCATACCCAGCGGCTTAAAAATATTCTGGCGGGAAA
>CAZDZU010000210.1:0-3872 GCA_964509995.1 uncultured Eubacteriales bacterium
CACCAGGAAAATTCGCGAACGGGTTATTCTCTGGAAAAGGAGCAGACGGGCAATCAGCTGGTTGCGGCTGGTCGGGTCAAACTTAAAATAGGGATCAGCCTGCCCCATCAGGTTGTTGCCGTCGATCAGATAGGCCATTCCGGAAAATACCTTTCCCGCTCTCTAAACACTCATTTCAGAACAGCCGATTAACCTGGTGGCCAGCCCAGCCGCCTTCCGCCCAATAAGTGGAAATGAATATGAAAGACTTCCTGGCCAGAATCGGGTCCGGTGTTGACGACCACCCGGTAGCCGCTTTGGTCTATTCCCTTGAGTCTGACAATTTCCGCGGCTTTAATCAGGATCCGTCCCAGCAGGCCGCTCTCTTCCTCGCTGATTTCTTTCAGGCTTGGCAGGTGCTTCCGGGGGATGATCAGAGTATGCACCGGAGCCTGTGGCCTGATGTCGTCAAAGGCCACAATCTCCTCGTCTTCGTAGACAATACGGGCCGGTATTTCTTTGCCGATAATTTTGCAAAAAATACAGTCAGTCATTTTGTGCCCCCCTGACCTTGGTTATTATTATTTTTAAGCCGTTCAATCCTGACTCCAAGTTTTTTCAACTTTTCTTCTAATTTTTCGTAACCCCGGTCAAGGTGTTCGATATCGTTGATCGTCGTCTGGCCGGTGGCGACCAGACCGGCCAGAACCAGAGAAGCAGAAGCACGAAGGTCAGTGGCGACCACTTCTGCTCCGGACAGCGGTGTCCGGCCCCTGACGATGGCTTTGTCTCCCTGAATTTCGATGCTGGCTCCAAGTCTGACCAGCTCGTTGGCGTGGGCAAAGCGGCGGTCGAAGATGGTCTCGATAATGATCGAAGTTCCGACGGCCTGGGTCATCAGGACCATGAACTGGGCTTGCATATCGGTTGGGAATCCGGGATAAGGAGCCGTGGTCACGTCCTGCGGTTTAATTTCCTGGCTGCCCGCAACCCGCAACGAGCGTTTTCCTATCTTTTCTATTCGAGCACCGGAAGTGGTCAGCTTATCAACCAGAGCCTGGAGGTGAGCCGGTTCTACTTCCCTCAGAATGAGATCACCTCCGGTCAAGGCGGCGGCTACCATGAAGGTCCCGGCTTCAATCCGGTCCGGAATAATCCGATGGCTAACCGGGCCCAGGTCGTCGACACCACGGATGCGGATGGTCTCTTCGCCTATGCCGTCAATCCTGGCTCCCATACTGACCAGTAGTTCGCACAGACTGCTGACCTCAGGCTCCAGGGCACAATTTTTTAGCACCGTTTCCCCCCGGGCCAGGACAGCGGCCATTACCAGATTTTCGGTTCCGGTAACGGTCTTTTTTTCAAATTCGAACTCGGTTCCTCTTAGCTTCCTGGCCTCAGCCACAATATAGCCGTGTTCGATTTTTATGTCGGCCCCGAGCTTCTGCAAACCGTTGATATGAAGGTCAACCGGCCTGGTGCCGATGGCGCAGCCTCCGGGCAGGGCCACCACCGCCCGTCCTTTTCTGGCCAGAAGTGGACCGAGGACCAGGATGGAAGCCCGCATTGCCCGCACCAGTTGGTAGGGTGCCTGGTCGGAGAGTATTCTTCTTGTTCTGATGGTCAACGATTTCTTTTTTAGGTCGTATTCCGTTCCCAGCTCAGTCAGAAGGGTCAGCATGGTCTGAACATCCTTGACCAGGGGAATGTTGGTGAGGTTTACTTCTTCCTGAGTCAGGAGTGAAGCGGCCAGAGCTGGCAGAACGGCGTTCTTGGCTCCGCTGATGGTGACCTCACCCCGGAGCTGGTACGGTTTTTCGGTGAAAATTCTCAGGGCTTCCATGCCCTGATTTTAGTCGAGCCCGGGGCAAAATTCAAATGACCTGAATTTGTGGATTGGAGCTCCGCCGTTGTGAGGGCCCGGATAGGTAAGAGGGGCCTGTCAGGCTGGGCCGCGCTCCGGATATCGGATCCTTGGTGTTTCTATGTAGGTTAAAATTGTATGGAGGGGCCTGTCCCGGCGCGCCTCCTCCCGTCCTTGCTCCACCCATCCCCCCGTGGGGAACCCCTTACGCTGCGGGCGGTTCGGAGACACGTCGTGCCACCCTCTGAAAACCCTTCCATCGCCGATTCTTTATTAGCCCGATAGGAATAAAATACCTTCCGAGCTGTGCCGTCCTCCGAAGATTGCATTCTCGCCGATTCATTATAGGCTGAAATTGTAGGGGGCCTGCGGTGCTCGGGACGGCGCATCCTCGCCATATGTTTGTCGGCTCTTGTTTTAGAGAGGGTCATGTCACGACGCGCCTCCTCCCGTCCCCGTTCCACCGATCCTTTGTCAGAGAGCTTCTTCCTTATTAATCCGGGGCGGAACAAGCGCGGGGGCCGGGCATCCTGATGCCGTCATTGTTGCCAATTAAGAAGAGGGAGCCGCTTCAGAATCCATGACCGGTTCGGGGCCGGGGATTAATCAGAGCGAATTAAGGGCCTGGTTGAGGTCTTCTATGATGTCGTCCGGGTTTTCGGCTCCCACGCACAGCCTGATGAGCTGAGGCGGAATGTCAGCCATGCGCCGGGCTTCTTCACCCTGCTGCTGGTGGGTTGATATGGCTGGTATGGTGGCCACGCTCTTGATGCGGCCGAGGTCGGTCGCCCGAAAAATAATCTTAAAGCGGTCGAAAACCTTCCTGGCATTTTCCGCTGGGCCGTCTACCCGGAAACTCATCAGATGCCCGTAGCGATTAACTTCCTGGCCGCTGCCGTCGTCAGAGTCCACCAGCTTCATATATTTTTTTGCCAGGGGATGAAGCTTGTAGCTGGGCAGTCCGAGATAGTCCACCTGATAAACACGGGGATGCTTTTCCAGGAATTCGGCTACTTTCTGGCAATTCTGGCTGACGATATCCATCCTTAGGCGCAGGGTGCGCAGGTCATTGATGGCCATCAGGGCGTTAAATGGAGAAGCGGCCGGGCCGTCGTCGCGGTAGGGCCAGAACTTAACGTATTCGGCAAAGCTGGCTTTGAAGTTGGGGTCGTCATTCTTGACTTTGGTGACGATGGGCTTCCTGCTGATCAGCGCCCCGCCGATGGCCAGGCCGCCGGTGGTGATAGACTTGGTGAGCGAGTGAACCACAATGTCAGTACCGTAAGCAATTGGCCGCATCAGGGCCGGGGTGGCGCAGGTGGCGTCAAAGATCAGCGGGATTTCCCAGGAATGGGCCAGGTCGGCCAGGGCTTTTACATCGCAGAATGATTGCTGGGGGTTGCTGGGGGCTTCAACATAGAGAAAACGGGTGTTTTCGTCAATTTTTTCTTTCCACTCGTCGATGTTTTCCGGATGCAGCACCCAGCGGACCTCAATGCCTCTTTCTTTCATCTTGCGCACTGAAAAATGCTGGTAGGTCCCTCCATAAAGCTGAATGGAAGAGACAAAATTAATTTTTTCCGGTCCCTCTTTCTGTTTTACCAGGAACGGGTCGATGGCCATCATGATGGCGGCCATGCCCGAAGAAGTAACCACGCAGGAGGTCTCGTAACCGGTCTTGTAACCTTCCAGCATCGCCAGCACGTATTCAAGATAATAAGTGGTGGGGTTGGCAATTCTGGTATAACACCAGGTCGGGATTAAATAGGCCAGGGCCGCCTCCAGTTCATCTGAGTCGCGGTAACCCTGGGAAGTGGCCAGGTACATTGGTTCGATAATAGCGCCCTGATTCCGGTCAAGGGCCTCTTCCAGAGAATAGAGCCCGTGAACGGCTATGGTGTCGAATTTCATCCTCCGCATCCTGGCTTTGATTTCTTCCTGGCGGGACAGGAAGGCCGTGGCTGCCTGGATGTACTTTTCGACGCCCGGAGAATATTTCTTTTATTCGGACATGACTCCGCCCTTAATA
>CAZDZU010000211.1:0-3860 GCA_964509995.1 uncultured Eubacteriales bacterium
TAATCATTCTGGCCGCCGGTTCGTTGATCAAGGTAACCCTTGACAATACTCTGTTCAGGCTTTTTTCTAGCAGTAAAAAAACCCAGAGGCCTATTCCGGCAACGGGCAGAGAGAGAAAAGAACCGCCCCCGGTTGAGATAATTAGAAAGGAAGAAACGGCCGGCCAGAGTCAGGCTGTCCCGGGGGCAAAAAACGAGTTACCGCCATTCATCGCCTCGGCCCTGCGGGAAAGCTACAAATACCTGCAGAGCAAAGATGCCGAAGGATTCCAGAAAAAGCTGAAAGAGCTGAGGGAGGCCATCCCGCCAGACTCACCCTACGCCCGGGCCCTGGATGAAATAGAAAAAAAATTCGTCGAGAGCCAGAACCTGGAAAAAGCCGGGAAGATTGAAGAGTCAAAAGGGAGCCTGGCTCACGGGGAAACCAGGATGCGGCAGCTCCTGGACCAGGTGAAAGAAAAAGAGCAGGCCGATGAAGCCCGGAAAAGAATGGAAGCGTCCCGCATCAGGGCAGAACAGATGCTGAAAGGCGGCAAGGTCAGTCTGCTCTTCTGGATAGCTTCAGAAAAGGAAAAAGGACGCTCTGTCCGCCTATAACAAGAATGATTTCGGCTCAGCCGAGACCCTCTATAATGTTCTCAATCAGGTATACACAGCCAGCCAGGAAGGCGGGGACGAAGAAACCAGCCTGCAAAAGCTGAGGTCTATGGCCACGAAGGCCAGAAAGGCTGCTGAAATAATAAAAGAGCAGGCCAGGCCGGATGACATCTGGCTTTTTACCTGGGGAAACGATTATCTCAACCAGGCCGAACAGGAATCCAGGAAGCGCGCCTATCCGGTGGCGGCTGAACTTTACATTGCGGCCACCTTCCTGTTTGAAAAAGCCCGGCTGATCTGGTCTGCCCCCCAGTAAGCTGGAAAGGACCTCTTTCTATCTGACTTCATTTTCTTCTTTCATTTGCTGCCTTAATCAAGCCAGGCCTGGCTGCCCCCTTTCCATACACTCCTTATAAATTTAACCACCATCGGAAACTGCCAGCCTCCGGCCGCAGACCCCTTTTACCCTTGATGAATATGAGAGCAGAACGGGAATTGTATTATCAGGGAAGTTTTTATAAATTATTCATACAACAATTATCATTCCTTTCTCCCGGAGAAAAAGATGAAGGGCAAAAAAATTAAATCTTCCGCAAATCCGATCCTGGTGGCAGCCATCAGCCTGGCCGTCATTGTTATTCCGGCCATCATTTCGAGAGCCGGAGACAGGACAGCCCCCGGTCAGGTCCGAAAATCTCAGCCAGCCGTGCTTCCCTTTATGAACCCGGACCTGCCAACCGAACAGAGAGCCAGCGACCTGGTAAGCCGCCTGACGGTAGAAGAAAAGGTCGCCCAGCTCATGAATGCCGCCCCGGCCATAGAGCGTCTGGGAATTCCCGAATATAACTGGTGGAATGAATGCCTGCATGGGGTGGCCAGAGCCGGTCTGGCCACAGTATTTCCTCAGGCTATCGGTCTGGCCGCCACCTGGGATACTGACCTGATGTTCCAGGTAGCCACCGTCATTTCAGAAGAGGCCCGGGCCAAGCACCATGAAGCAGTCCGACGCGGGCAGCGAGGCATCTATCAGGGGCTGACCTTCTGGTCGCCCAACATAAATCTTTTCCGCGACCCCCGCTGGGGCCGGGGCATGGAAACCTACGGTGAGGATCCTTACCTTACGGGCACCATGGCCGTAAGCTTCATCCGCGGTCTTCAGGGTGAAGATCCGAAATATTTCAGGGTCATAGCCACGGCCAAGCATTATGCCGTCCACAGTGGACCCGAACCTGACCGTCATACTTTTGACGCCGTGGTCGATCTACCCACCCTTCGCGGCAGCTATCTGCCCCACTTCGAAATGGCCGTGCGCGAAGGACAGGCTTATTCGGTCATGTGTGCTTACAACCGTTTTCAGAATCTGCCCTGCTGTGGCAGTCCTTTCCTGCTGAACGACATTCTCCGCGGGGAATGGGGCTTTTCCGGTTATGTGGTCTCCGATTGCGACGCCGTCGATGACATCCACGCCACCCACAAGCTGGTGCCGACCCTGGCCGAAGCTGCGGCCATGGCCCTCAGGGCCGGCACTGACCTGAACTGTGGCCGGGCTTATTCCGCTCTGCTGGAAGCGGTCAAAAAGGGCCTGGTTGATGAAGCCACTCTGGAGGTGGCGGTAAAAAGACTCTTCGTCGCCCGCTTCCGTCTCGGGATGTTCGACCCGGCCGAACGAGTGCCTTATGCTCAAATCCCCTATTCGGTCGTGGATTCCATAAAAAATCGAGAGCTGGCCCTGGAGGCAGCCAGAAAATCCATCGTCCTACTTCAAAACCGCGATGACCTTCTGCCGCTGCCTAAATCACTCAAATCTCTGGCCGTCATCGGTCCCAATGCCGACGATGTGGAAGTGCTGCTTGGAAACTACAACGGCTTCCCGGCTGAACCAGTTACTCCGCTGGAAGGGCTGAAGGAACTTCTGAGCCCCCATACTGAAATAATTTACGAACCCGGCTCTGACTGGGCAGAAGGGATACCGGTACTGACGGTCATTCCTTCCGAGCATCTCAGGCCAGAAGCAGCGGCCAGAGAAACGGGACTCAGGGCTGAATACTTTAAGAATCGGGAATGGAAAGGCAAACCGGTTGCCAGCAGAGTCGACCCGGCGGTGGATTTCAACTGGTGGGAAGAAGCGCCTCTGCCGTCCCTCGACCCCGATAACTTCAGCGTTCGCTGGAATGGTTATCTGGTTCCGCCCGAAACGGGCGATTATTATCTGGGGGGCGAAGGCTTCAACACCTTCAGGATATATCTTGACGGCGAGCTCATTGCTCAGTACAACGGGACTCACGAAACACATAAGGTTTATAAAAAAGTCCATCTGGAAAAAGACAGACCGGCCGCTCTGAAGATAGAATTCAGCCACAGGGCCCGAACAGCCAGGATGCACCTGCTCTGGAAAAAGCCTGCTCCCGAAGCCCTGGAGAGAGCCGTGGCGGCCGCCCGCAGGGCAGAAGCAGTGATTTTATTCCTGGGTCTTTCTCCCCGGCTCGAAGGAGAGGAGATGGAGGTACCCGTTCCCGGCTTTAAGGGTGGAGACCGGCTCAGTCTGGACCTTCCGGCAAGCCATGAAAGGCTCCTGGAAGAAGTGGTTAAGGCAGTCCAGGGAAAACCGGTGGTGCTGGTTCTTCTTAATGGAAGCCCGCTGTCTATAAACCGGGCAGTGGAACTGGTGCCGGCCATCGTCGAAGCCTGGTATCCGGGTCAGGCTGCCGGCCGGGCCATCGCCGGGGTGCTGTTTGGCGATTACAATCCGGCCGGACGGCTTCCGGTAACTTTTTATAAATCGGCCTCCGACCTGCCCGACTTCTCCGATTACCGGATGACCGGACGCACCTATCGTTATTTCAGGAAAGAACCTCTTTTCCCCTTCGGCTACGGCCTGAGCTATACCAGATTCCGCTATTCGAATCTTTCGGCTCCGAAGACAATCAAAGCCGGACAGGAACTTACCATTTCAGTGGAAGTGAAAAACCTCGGTCCCCGGGACGGAGAAGAAGTGGTCCAGCTCTATCTCAGCCGGCCGGAGTCAAAGTCGACGGTCAATCCAGTCCGCTGGCTGGCCGCTTACAGAAGAATTTTTTTGAGAGCCGGAGAAAGCCAGAAAATAACCCTGGCCGTGAGGCCGCGCGAGATGATGACCTTTGATAGCAACGGTCAGCCAGTTATAGAGCCAGGAACCATGGTGATTTCGGTCGGCGGCCAGCAGCCCGGTTTTAAGGGCAGGTTATTCGCTCCCACCACCGGGGTTCTAACAGGCAAGACCAGAAT
>CAZDZU010000212.1:0-3841 GCA_964509995.1 uncultured Eubacteriales bacterium
TTATAAATCGCTGTCTTTTTTCCTGAAGCAAAAAGGAGCCGCCCTGACCGCCACCCGCTGGGATGAGAAATCCCGGCTTGACCTTTTTGAATCTCCGGCTGTCCGCTACCCACCGGGCCTCAGTTTGATTTATAACGGTCCTCTTCCGGAGCAGACCGGAATTTGCCTGGAGGCAGAAAGAGTTTACGCTCTGAACAATAAGACCGACTCCAACCGGTTGCCGGCTTTTCTGGATTATCTGCCTCTCTGGCCGGCTTTCGACCTTAATCCGGGTGGGCATTTCCTCCTGCTCAATTCCGCGGGAGACCTGGAATTGCTATTGAGTTTGAACGCCAAACCTGCCTCAATTACCGTCTTTGAAGAAAATAACCTGCTCCGGGAGGTGCACAGAAGCCGGCTGGGTCAGTTAACCACAACCGGTGGACAGGGCCCCATTGTGGACCCCAGAACGGTTGAAGCCAGGGCCGGGTTGAGTGATGAAAAAAAGAGAGGCCGAGAATTCGACCTGATCGTTTATCCCCTTCCGGACCTGCCGGCGAGTTATAGCACGGGGTTCTTCGGGCCGGGCGAAGATTATCTGCTGACCGCTCAGGCAGTCGACCTGGTCTATGATCTCCTGTCACCACGAGGCCTGGCTGCCGCGCTTTTCTATTTCCTTCCGCCGCCCCGGCAGGAACTGCGCTTTCTGGCCCTCTGGGTTGAGGCGCTCGAAAGACGCGGCCTGCGGCCTGAAAAACATATCCTCTTTATGAGAACCGTGGAAACCATAACTTTTTTCATAAAAAAGCAGGAATTCTCCAGGGAGGAAATCAGCCGCCTGGAGAAATTTGCGGGCAGCCGTCTTTTCGACTTATACGTTCCCGGAGCTGGAGCCAGGACGGACCTCAGCCCTTCGATTCAAGCCAACCTGACGGCCTGGGAGGAACTGGCCGATCTGTTATTCGACAGAGAAAAAAGACCGGCTCTTTACAGCAACTATATTTTCGACCTCAGGCCGCCTTCGGACAACCGACCTTTTTTCCGCGACTTCGTCAAGTGGAAACGCTGGGCCGATACCAGAAAATATTTCAACCAGAAAGTCTATCCCCTCTTCATAGGAAAATACCTGCTGGCTTTCCTTCTGATTCAGTCCCTGACCATCGGTCTGGTGGTCATAATGTTCCCGCTTCTCAGGTTCTCCCGCTCCCGGCTGGGAGAAGTGCCCAGAAAAGCCCTGGCCTTTTCTTACTTTGCCAGTCTGGGCGCCGGTTACATGCTGGTGGAGATTACTCTTTTCCAAAAATTTATACTGCTCATCGGACACCCGACCTACTCCCTGAGCGCGGTCCTGATTTTCCTGCTCGGGGCCTCTGGTGCCGGTAGCCTGAGTCTGAACGGCCTGGGCCGGAAAATTGGAGAGGCCGGACTGGTTGTCTGGCCCCTTCTCTGCTTTCTGGCCATACTCCTGGAAACCGCTGCCCTGCAGTTGAGCCAGAATTTTTTCCTTAGCTTGAGTCAACCCTGGCGCTTTGTGCTAAGTCTTCTGCTGGTTTTTCCGCTCGGATTCTGCCTGGGAATACCATTCCCCGCCGGCCTTAACTATTTCGGACACAGGTCTTCTCTAATGATCCCATTTTCTTTTGCGGCCAATTCTTTCTTCAGCCTACTGGCTTCAGTCTGGGCTCTGGTCCAGGCCCAGCTCTGGGGATACCGCTCGGTGTTCGCGGCTTCAGCCGGCTGCTACCTGTTAGCGTTTTTCTTTTTCTATCTCGCCTATCATCGGGACAAACCTGACGTCAAGTAGCTGTTGCACGACCGGCCTGCCGCCTGTCTTCCTGACCAGAGTCAGAGTCTGGAAAAAGACAGTGCTGCCAACCGGAATAACCAGCCTGCCCCCTTCTTTTAGCTGTTGAAAAAGCGGGGGCGGAATATGATTGGCCGCACAGGTAACGAGGATGGCGTCAAAAGGGGCTTCTTCGGGCCAGCCGAAATATCCGTCGGCACAGCGAACTTTCACTCCGTCATAGCGTAATGATTTCAGGACGCCGGCTGCCCGTTCAGCCAGCGTCTCTCTTATTTCTATGGAGAAGACCCGGTCAGTCAGCTGATTCAGAACGGCCGCCTGGTAACCGGACCCGGTACCAATTTCCAGCACTTTATCGCCGGGTTTGATCCCGGCCGCGGCCGTCATCAGAGCCACGATATATGGCTGGGAAATCGTCTGGCCCTCGCCAATGGGTAGCGGGTAATCTTCATAGGCTTCCCGCCGGTATTGCTCCGGCACGAAAAGGTGACGGGGAACAGAAATCAGTGCCTGGAGCAGACTTTCATCCCTGAGACCCCGGGCCTGTATCTGGTACCGGACCATCTGCTCCCTTTTTTTCTGGAAAAGGTCCTCCTTTTTCTCCTGCCCGCCGGCCGGAATAAACCAGGACAGACAGAAAACCATGGACAGCAGTCCGGGCAGTATCAGATTTTGCCTTTGCATATTACAAATTTTACCGCAGACAGCCTGGAAGAGCCAGAAAATGATATCACCCCTGAAGGTCAAGAAAAGCACAAAAAAATCACCTCTGGATTAGCCAGCAGCGGTGATTGACCGGTCTCCGGACTGTTTTAAGCTCTGGAATAGGATAGAAACGGGCATAAACTAACTGTGAGAAAAAATATTTGACACGGAGAAACTTTTTTGATAATTGATAATCAAGCATGCAAGGAACTGAACCTCTTATTGGGAAGAAGGCCATCTATCCGGGTTCATTTGACCCCATTACCAACGGACATGTTGATATTATTCAAAGGGGGAAGAAGATATTCGACAAAATTATTGTGGGCGTTCTCGACAATCCCAAAAAGATGCCCCTGTTTTCCGCGGAGGAGCGGGTGGAATTGATCAGGAAGACTTTCGCCGGTGACAGTGCCGTGGAGGTCAAGACCTTCGGCGGGCTGCTGGTGGAGTTTGCCCGCCAGAACCAGGCTGATGCTGTCATCAGGGGGTTAAGAGCCATTTCCGATTTCGAATACGAATTTCAGATGGCCCTGATGAACCGAAAGCTGTGGAACGAAATCGAGACTCTGTTCATGATGCCCAGTTTGAAGTATTCTTTCCTCAGTTCTAACCTGGTCAAGGAAGTCTTTCAGCTCGGAGGCTGCATTAAGGACCTGGTTCCACCGGTGGTGGAAGAGGCCCTTAGGAATAAATTCATGAATCTCAATAAATAAGGCGGTAAAAATGCTGGGTTTATCCAAGGGAAAGAGCGTGGTTGGACTCGATATCGGGTCCTACTCAATCAAGGCAGTCGAACTTAAAATTAAGGAAAAGGGAGAGACCACCCAATACGAAGTCCAGAAAATCGGTTATGAACCACTTCCCCATGATGCCATCGTGGAAGGCACCATAATTGATTCAACCGCAGTCAGTGAAACCATCAAGCTGCTGTTCGAAAATGCCAAGATCAACACCCGGGATGTGGCCATTTCCATATCCGGGAACTCGGTGATCATCAAAAAAATCTCCCTGCCGGCTATGGAACCGCAGGAGCTGGCCGAGTCCATTACCTGGGAAGCAAAGCACAACATTCCATACAACTACGAAGAAACCAATGTCGATTATCACGTGGTTAAGTCCCCGCGGAGCGCTGAAGGAACGGTGGATATTCTGCTGGTAGCGGCCAAAAAGGATAAAATCGCCAACTACAGCAACGCCGTAAACATAGCCCGGAAGAACCTGGTGGCCATCGAAGTTGACATCTTCTCTCTGGTCAACGCCTTCGAGATCAACTACCCGGAAATCTTCAAAGAGAAAACCGTGGCCCTGATCAACATGGGGGCGAATATCACCAACGTCGGGATTGTCGAGCGC
>CAZDZU010000213.1:0-3828 GCA_964509995.1 uncultured Eubacteriales bacterium
CAGTGGATGTACAACTCGGCCTGGCCCAAGCTGTGGTGGCAGCTCTATGACTATTACCTGATGCCGACCGGAGCCTTTTACGGAGCCCGAAAGGCTAACACTCCGGTCCACCTGATTTACGATTATGAAACCAGGGAGATAATCGCTTCCAACCTGTCAGCCGTTAAGGTGGAAAAACTGCAGGCTCTGGTCCGGGTATTTGACCTGGAACTCAAAGAAAAATTTAAGCAGGAATTTCCGCTCGCTCTGGACCCGGACGGAAAGATCGTGCTGACCCGGTTGCCGGAACCCTCAGACCTGACTCCTGTCTATTTTCTGGACCTGAGAATCATCGGGACAAAGCAATCGCTTGAAGACCATAATTTTTATGTTCTCAGCCGGGAGCCCGATGTGCTTGATCCGGAGAAGACTGTCTGGTATGTGACCCCGGTTAAGAAATATGCCGACCTCAAAGCCCTGACCAGCCTGCCCGAATCGCAGGTCAGGTACAGGTGGAAGGCTGAAGGCAAAGACCTTATCAGAAACCTGACAGTTGAACTGCACAACCCGGGTCCCAACCTGGCCTTTAACCTCGAGATCCAGGTTTGGAAAAAACTGCGCCAGAAATTGGTAGTACCCGTCTTTCTCGAAGACAATTACATTTCGCTGCTGCCCGGTGAAAAACGAACGGTTAAAGGATATGTCTTCGGCGAAGACCTTGAGGGTGACGAACTGGAAGTAAGAATCAAGGGCTGGAAGGTTAAATCCCTGGAAGTTAAGAAGTTTTAGGTAAACGATTAATCCGAATTGAAGAATCCGGCCCTCAGGCCGGGTGGATATTCTCATCTGAAAAATCCAGGGCTAAAAAATCATAAGAATCAGTGGCTCAAACTTTATACTTCGAACAATCAACCCGGATTTTGTCGGCCGGGAGACATTGAGAGCCGCCTGGAAACAAAGGGCTCAGTTGACCGGGAGAAAAATATCCCGTCGAAACGCCAGTAAGAGACATATTACTTTGCCCTTGATCAGGAGATGGTTTCTTTCTGATGTTTATTTCTTCTTCAAAGAGTTAACCAGCTCTTTTAATTTTTCCTGGTCAGGATTCAGACCGAGTGATTTCTCCCAGAGTGCCAGAGCCCTGTCCTTATCACCCATCTGATAATAGCAGCTCCCGAGAAAATTAAGGATTTCCAGGTTGACCCCGAAACGGTTCAGGTACTGTTCATAATAGACGGCCGCCCTCTCCGGCTGGTTCAGGGAATGAAAAGTCCGGCCCAGCAGCGAAACCACTTCGGCCGGGGAATCGGGCCGGTCATAAGGCTTCAGCAACTCTATTATTGGCTGGAACTCTCCCCCCCTGAACAGCACCTCCGACAGAGCCAGGGCCGTCCCCGGTCCAGGCTTTAACGAATGAGCCCTGGACAGGCGTTCCCTGGCCTCCGGAATATTTCCGCCGTTAAGGTGCTGTATTCCGGTGGCCAGAAGTTCGTCCGCTTCCGTCAGAACAGCCCTGGATACAATTATCGGGGCTGGCAGGTTGCTGAGGGAAGAAATCTCCAGTTCAACCCGACGACTATCTTTTATCTCGCCGCCCAAAAGCAGGTCGGCAGTCACCGAATAGTATCCCGGTTTCAATCCTGAAAGCGGCCATACTTCGACCAGAAAGGAACCGTCCGGCATATCAGCAACGGGTTTTTCCCGGCTCTGGATGGCCTGGTTTTCAGCCAGTAGAGAAATCCTCAGCGCTAACTTTTTCGCCAGTTCATCGTCCCGTCCGGTCAGCTGGACGCAAACCACCAGGGAATCGGAAGCGGCAAATGATTTCAGGCTCCGGCTGAGGAGCTGCCGCTTGCCCACCTGATAGGGCACCAGGCCGGCGCTGTCCTTTGCTTCCAGCTGGCCATAGGCCAGAAGAATCTGACCGATTTCAGGACGGCCGGGGTTTTCGGGAAGAAAAAGCTTTCTGGAAAAGCTGGAAAATTCTCTGGAGATCGGATTTTTGATCAGAAGGTCCAGGGTATAATTCCCGGGAATCAACGGGAAAACGTCCTGAAAGGCAACGGTTCTTTTTCCCATCTCGGCCAGCTCTTCGCGGGTTAAGTTAAGCGGGATGCTCTTTTCAAATTGATAGATGGTCCGACCCTTATCATCGGACACCCGACCGTTGAGGTCAAAGCGGACCAGATAATTCTGGCCATCCTGGCTGACCGATAGCCGGGCCGGTTCGACCGAATAATTGACGAGGTAGTGGCCTTTTACGGTTCGCGTGGCCCAGACTTCAAAATCGGACCGGATAAAGTTGGTGCTGTATTCAACCTCGATCACATCCTTGTGGCGAAACCAGGCTTCGGCGTAGGCGTCTTCCACCCGGCGCTGCGGCAGGGACATGATGGTGGCCAGCAGCCGGTTGGAAGCCAGGTTTATGACACCCGGCTCCAGGCGTTCATTAGGAATGAGACTCAGTGACTGCTCGGCCAGGTTGGGAGAAAGCTGATGCAGCCGCTGGTAGGCGTCGCGGGCATCCCTGGCATTATACATGTAATCAGCCACCAGGGCCTGGGGACCATGGTCGGAGGGAGAATAAAGAATGTATTCTCCTGTGCCCTCTTTTTTGAAAAAGATGACATTCAATCCGGTCGGCAGCCCGTAACGGGGGTCGCCGTAGTAAAACCAGACCTGGGTGGGATAGACTCCCATGATATTTTCGTAGGTTTCGATGTTGTTGGGAGGGCCAAGAATTATGTAGATACGGCCCTGGTCTGTCTTCCAGCCGGGTTTGCCCGTTCCCCGTCCCAGGAATTGATTGGCGTAATTCAAACGGCGGTAATGCTCTTCCTTGAATTCATTCTGCGGGGTGGCGGGGTTGGGGTCCCGCTGCTTCCAGAAGGCTTCGATGAAAATGTCCCGCTCCCGGTCGGTCTGGAGCTTAAGGAAAACATCCCTCTCCTTCGGGGTGATGAGGTAGACCACTTCTTCTTCCAGCCACTTGCGGTATCTTTCCGGGAGGCTGGCCGCGATGGAGGTCGCAACCAGCAGAAAGACCAGCCCCATTGCGGTTAAAATCTTTCTTATTATCAGGTCAGAGAAAACCGGATCCGCTTCTTTTTTCATAATCTAATTATATATCTTTTTGCCTGAATTCGGGCAAAAAAAAGGGGCGCCCGGGAAAATCCCGGGCGCCCCGGAGCTTCTGCAGAGCAACAGATCAGAATTCGTAGCTGAAGTTCAGACGGATCTTTCTCGAGGGATAGGTAATACCAGAAACGCGTCCGATCTCAGGTTCGATAGTTCCCCCGTATCCGGCATTTACCACTGCATGTTCATTGAACAGGTTGAGAATGTCAACCGCCAGCCTGATGTGACCGGCCTTCTTCAGGCTGAAGGCCTTGTCGAATCTGAGGTCAACGACTTTCTCATGAGGCAGATACCAGGGTTTAGTCGGGTCAATAGAAACGATCCGTTCGTCACCGGTAACGACAACCAGACCATTCGGGTAACCCCACTGGGTAATCACAGGAATAACTTCCAGAGGCCACAGCGGACGGCCGGAGTTGTACCTGAACCTAAGCCCGATATCCATCTCTATGACCGGTATGCGATAGGATCCGGAGAGCTTGAACTCGAACTTCTGAGTATGGGGCAGCGGGCCCTTCATGTTGTTGATGGTCTGGTTCAGCCCGGATAGGTACAGATCATCCATGACCATGGGGCCTTCAAAGTTGAAATCCTGACGTACTGCTCTTTTAGCCATGCCATCCGACCAGGACCAAAGGGTCGAAGCCAGCATCTGCCAGCGGTTGGAGAAACGCTTGTTCAGCATGAACTGCAGACCATGATACAGACGGC
>CAZDZU010000214.1:0-3805 GCA_964509995.1 uncultured Eubacteriales bacterium
GCTGCCTCCAGATACTACCCTTACCCTGGATACTATGTCTGTGCCTGAAAGAACCACCACAATGACCATTATGGCTGAAGCTATCAGGACTTCTATCATGGTAAAGCCGCCTGGCCTCTGGCCAGCTGATTTTTTATTGTCTACAGGTTTTTTTCCCATCACCTTCTCCCTATCTGGTTATTATGGTGTGAATATAAGCTCTAACCCTGTATCTGTCGGGATTAGCTATCAATTGATCCCTGGCAATGTTTCTGGCAAAAATTGGGAAAACCATTACCAGAACGTCAAAACCGGCCGTATTGGCTACCTGGGAAGGTATAACCACCGTCAGCCGGCGGAAGTCAAACGTCCCGTCCTGGTTTATGTCTATTAGTTCATCGTTGCTTTCTCCGATATTAGTAGACGGGAAAACTCCCAGCTCATCAATGGTCAGGGTTCTCAGGTAATCAATCTGCTGCTGGGCCAGAAATATGGCGTTGCTCATCTCGTTGGACCTCAGATTTTGCATGACGCTCAGGGTAAAAAGCTGGGCCAGGCTGACAAAGACCACCGTCACCAGAGCCAGACTTATGATCACCTCAATCAGAGTAAATCCTTCCGGCCGGCCTGACTTCTTTTTGTTAGCTCTTATCATCCTGTCTTTTACTTTCTCCATCATTTTATCAAGACGCTTCATGTCTTTCCCCCATCCTCAGCTCCTGGCTTTTTTATAACCTATAGACCCGCCAGCGTAAACCGTTAGTATCCTCAGGTCGTCCTGGCCCAGGTTTTTAAGTTTCAGACTCTGCAGGATTATCCTGAAAGTCTGGGGATTGCTGAAATCGTAGTTGGCCACCATTCCCAGGGGAGAGAAGACAATCTGTTCGTTGCCGGAAGGAAGCTGGATCTGTGGTCTAAATTTAGGAGGCAGAGTCTTCTTGATGAACTTAGGAACCGGGGACCAGGAAAAGGTGGGGGTGGTTCCGGCCAGACCCCCTTCTTCCACTTCCACCAGATATCGCCAGACATTGTTCTCCTGGAAAAACCTTATCCGGCAGTGCACCTTGTCGTTGACGGCCGTGTAGCGGGCGGCTTCCATGGTGGTCAGAAGATCACGGGCGGCACTGTCAAGAGCCCTGGCTTCCAGAATGTTCAGGATGCTCGGGAATGAAGCAGCCAGGATGATGCCGATTATTCCCAGAACGACAATAATTTCGATTAGAGTAAACCCTTCTTTTTTCATCTGTAATTTTCCTGCCGGTTCATTATTTGGCTTAATTTTACCCCAGAGTCAGTGCCAAAAGCAACAAAATCAAGGGGAAAGAGGCAGCAGCTGTAAAAAAGCCGGAGATGGTTTGCGGCGCGGACAGATTGATTCCCATACCTGAATATAAAACAACAGCTTACCCGGACACCACTCCCGGACATACTTACAGCTTTGCCTCCTGGTTATCAGACTATTTTTTCGGACGGCTACAGACAATAATCACCAGGGGTGATTTTAGGGGTGATTATCGGCCTTAATTAAGCCGGCTTTTTCCCACAACCGGACCTTCTGCCCCCGGGGTAGGTGAAGAGGGTCAAAGGGCAGGCCTTGAGCCTGCCCTCTGGTATCCGGATAACTTATTTATTCAGTACCAGGTTTTCGATGAAAAATTCCATCATCCGGTCCAGCCGGACGGCGGTATGCCCCATGTCCGGCCCGACCTGGACTTCGAAGGATTTGTTGGCTTTCTGCAGGGCCTGGACGAGCTGCATGGCGTTGCTGGGATGGACGTTGTTGTCGGCTGTTCCGTAATAGATCATCAGCCGGCCTTTAAGATTATTGACATAAGTCAGGGCGCTCCCGTTCTTGTAACCCTCTTTATTTTCCTGAGGAATCCACATGTAACGCTCGGTGTAAATGCTGTCATAATGCTCCCAGGCGGTGACGGGAGAAGAAGCGCAAGCAGCGGCGAAAACATCGGGATACCTGAGAATGGCCATTATTGAGGCATAACCGCCATAGGAAGTCCCGAAAATTCCCACCCGGCTGCCGTCAACATAAGGCCTCTGGCTCAGAGCTTTGACTCCGGCGGCCTGGTCATCGATTTCCACCACTCCCAGCTTCTGGTATATGGAGTCCAGGAATTTCTTGCCCCTTCCGGCGGCACTCCGGGAGTCAAGGGAAGCCACAAGGAAGCCGAATTCTGTTATGGGGTTGGGGGTGATGAAAGTTTCCCGTGCTCCGTTAGTGGCGGGACCGGCATAAACGCTCACCAGAAGCGGATATTTTTTGGCAGGGTCAAAATTTGACGGGAACTGGAGCAGTCCGTGGAGTTCCGTCTGGCCATCGGCCGCTTTGAAGGTGAACAATTCAGCTTTTCTGAGACCGAGGGCTTCGAACTTGCTCAGGTCTGATATGGCCAGTTCTCTGATCAGGTTGCCGGAGGTGGAATACAGGCGGGTAAAGGGAGCGACATTATGGGTCTGGGCTATGTCGATAAAATACTTGCAGTTAGGGGAAATATCGATACTGTGGTTATAGGCAGGGTCAGTAAGCCGGCGGGCGTTTTTTCCATTTAGCGAAACCCGGTGTAGCTGGACCTTCATATGGTTGTCGCCGCTGCGGGCGGTGTAGTAAACCAGGCCGGCTTTTTCGTCCACCGCAGCCACACCGACCACGTCAAAGGGATGGCGGGTGAGGGTGGCCAGCATTTTTCCGCTTAAATCATATAGATACAGATTTCTGAAGCCGGTGCGTTCGGAAACCAGAATGAACCGGCGTCCGTCTTTCAGCCAGGTTATCTGGGGAGAATTTTCGGTCCAGGAAACAGGCCATTCTTCACGGACGACGACTCTGGTCTGACCGGTATCAGGGTTGGCCGCAACGAGCTCGGTAATATTCTGGCGGCGGTTAGCCCGGAAGAAAAGAATCTCCCGGCCGTCTTTAGTCCAGTTTATACCGTAGATATAATGGCCGACCACTTCGTTGGAAAAAGGCTTTCCGTCCCGGACGTCAACCGCTGTTATCTTTTTACTTTCCAGGTCGTAGACCAGCAGGTCAACCACAGGGTTTGTTTCTCCGGCTTTGGGATAGGGTTCTATGTCCATCTTGCTGTAAAGTTTGGTCTGGTCCAGCTGCAGGAAATAGTCGGGCACATTTTTCTCGTCAAAACGATAAAAGGCCAGTTTCCGGCTGTCAGGAGACCACCACATGGCCGTAATCTGGTCCAGCTCTTCGCCGTAAACCCAGGAGGCTGTGCCATATTTAACCCGGCTCAGATCGGAGCCGTCGGTGGTGATGGCTGTTTCAGCCTTGATGACCAGGTCTTCCAGGTAGAGATTACGATTCTTGTAAACGGCCCTGAATTTTTTGTCCGGCGATTCGGCTGTGGTGAACTGCCGCCCGCGCTCCGGGAATCCAGTCCGGCGGCCGAACGGCATCGGTGGTTGTTCAGAAGCTTTGCCGGTTTCCAGGAGCTTCCCGGTCCTTATATCAAAACGCCACTGTTTCCCGTCCCGGGAGAATTCCAGGGCCTCTCCGTCATCTTTCCAGGTTACTCTCAGGGCACCCGACTTAACGGCTTCGCGTATTTCTTTTAACAGACGCTCATAACGGTCGTAGTTGGGATAAGTTTTCAGACGGTCCTGCGAATGCAGGGGGGAAGAGGAAAAAATAAAACCCAGAACAAAAAGAATTCCCAGAATGAGGACCGTGTTTCTTAAGACTGGCTTATTGGTTTTTTCAGGCATGATTCCTCCAGACGGTTGATTAGGTCATCAGAAGAAGAATTATACTCAGCTGAAAAATTTTTTCAGCAATAATCTTGCCCCAGCGAAAGAA
>CAZDZU010000215.1:0-3794 GCA_964509995.1 uncultured Eubacteriales bacterium
ATTATGGCATCTTTGGCGACTTGTTCTCTGTAGTTCCCGCCCTGACCCGTGCCCTGAAGAAAATGTTAAATAAGTAGATACAATTAAAATAAATTCAAGAGAAAAAAACATACCTGTTCCTGAGACTGGATTTCAACCTGGCTCCTGTCATTAGCCATCTTGACTCTCCCGGCTTTCCTTGACTTTAAGACCCCTGTTTTTTAAACTCTAACTGATGACCGTCCAGGCGTCAGGTTTTTTTCTCTCTTTTATGAACAGCGCAACAAAGCCGGAGCATGAGTAAGGGAGGATTATTTCCGGCTGTTGAAATGACGCCCAAGACTTTTCAGGAGGGGTAAAGTGGCTATAAAAACCGAACGCGGCCTGTGGTTCAGTTTTATTTTTATCATTGGCCTGATAATCGTCTCGCTTCTTCTCTATCTCCTGCTCGGCACCGCAGGCAAGAAAGCTCTTCCGGTCAGTCTGGTCTGGCACGATAACGATAAAGATGGCCGGGATTCTCCGGGTGATGTTATCGAGATGGATAACGGACAGATTTACCTGCGGCTGGACTTTGTGGATGTCTGGAAAGGGCACCAGTCGCTCAATCCTTTCGAAACACCGCCAGAGACCAGAGACCTCGACCCGCGCTGGAACGGCTATTATCTCCAGGAAATGCGTTACCGCGGTGAATTGTGTTACCGCTATCTGGGCTGGGACAAAGCCAGGGAGAAATATCCAACCCTCAGTTCCAACGACGTCATCGGTCTGGTCGGGCAGCCCGAGAGTTATCCGGACAATCCCTTCCTTTCCCTGTGGAACGCCAAGGAATCGAAAAAGAACCCCTCTTACAGGTGGTATGTATATTTTGAAAAACATGAAATGATTAAAGACAGAAACCGGGGCCTGATTCTGGTCCTGACCTCCGATAAAGGCGGCGGTTTGAGCCACCGGCTGGAGATAAGCCTGAAAGGGGCACAGCTTTTCTTAGACCACCGGGTCAAGAACAACCGGGCCGAGGAGACAGCCTACATCAACCTGCTGACTCTTCCGGCTAACAGGATCATAGACACTGCTTTCGGGCCGGCAGAGCTGCTCTGCTCCAGGAATATCGAGCCGCTGGGATTTTCCGACAGCTATACCTTTACCGTCAGCGGTGATGGGCTGGCTGCCTCGGGTATGCTGCCCTGGAAGGTCAAGCGGGATACCACCAGCAACTACTTTACCGGCGGCTGGTGGATTCTGCACCAGCATGGACTGTTCGTCTGGAAGGCGGTAAAGATACAACCACAGGAGGAAGCACGCTTCAACCTGGTAGCCACGTTCTCAGACGAGAATATTTATTCGCGTTATGACCGGTACTTAAAGCAAAACGGCCTTAATTTTGAGAAAGTCGACCTGGACCAGGTTGAAAAATATCTGGTCAGCAACGTGCCCAGGACGATTACCAGAGAGGGCTGGGTTTACCATGCCTATGAGTGGCCGACCAATGACTGGCATAATGAGATGACCGGCAAAGCATTCATGACCATGTTCTACGTGACCGGCGATCGAACCTGGCTGCAGTACACCGTAAATGCCAACAGGTTCTATCTCGAGAAAATGCGCTGGAACTCGCCCGACCATCATTTCTTCGGTTATTTCATGGACCAGACGGTGGACACGAAACAGAGACAGTGCTTTCTCTGGTCCCAGCCTTATAACGTGGAATCGCTCCTGGCTGAGTATCCGCTGACTGGAAACGCGGCGGCCAGAGAAGCCCTGCTCATAAATTTTGATAAGGTGCATTCTGGCTTGATGTGGAACACTGACGGCAGAAGATGGGACTGGCGGGCGGTGGTGGACCCGGCCTCCAGGCCGCCGAAGCTCATCTGGAAAGATGACCTCAACACCTTTGATGCCTGCGAGTTCGGTATAGATGTCATGCTCAGTGCCTATTCTTTTACCGGTGATAAAAAGTATCTGGACCGGGCTGTGGAGGCCATGGAGAATCAGCTTCAGGTGCTGGAAAATTATGGCCTGCTGCTTGAAGACCATGCCGGCGAACCTTCGGTTAATGTCTTCGCCTTTGCGGCCAAGGCTCTTTACCGCCTCTATGATTACACCGGTGAGGAGAAGTGGCTCCGGGATGCTGAAAAGATACTCGATGCCATGCTGATGTCATTCATCCACATGGATAAATTCCCCGCTGAATTTTACTGGCTCAAGGGCGGCGTGGCCAGAAAGGACGGGGACTGGACAGGACAGTTCGGCGAGCCGACCACGGGAACCGACTCCTCGGTGGCTACCGCCCCCACCTATATTCCCTGGATCATGGAAGCCCTGGTGGCTGGCTACAAGCACACCGGAAAAAAGATGTACCTGGACTATGCCCACCAGCTCCTCTGGCACTCGCTTGAGGCCAACAAAAAAATGAAGGAAGCCACCGGGGGTAAATTTGAATTCTGCGGACACTTCAATACTTACAACCGGAAATTCTACGAGGATGACGACGGGCTGGTGATAGTTTCCAATCTGTATGAAATTCCCTATCTGAAAATTTTTGAACGAGGAGCCCGGGCTGAGCATTTTGACCTGCAGGAAATATGGGATGGAGAGGGCCGGATCAGGCTGATCAACCCGACCGGCTCCAGGCTGAAGGCGGTCGTCCATCTGCCGCCAGAATGGACTCAGATACAGGTGGTCAACCTCGGGCCGATAAGGGAATATTTTTCGGGCGGGATGGCCGCGGCCGGCGCTCCGGTAGACTTCAAACAGGCAGGCAACAGGATTGAGTTTGAAGCCGGGCCGATGAGCCTTTATAAAATTGTCAGGAAAGAATCTGAATAGTCAAGGCCAGAAAAAAATGGTCGGTCGATTTTTTCGCAGGGGAACATGATTTTAAGGAAAGGAAAGGAGGAGTCGGCTCTCCGGCTGATGGCTGCTTAAGCGGGCGTGAGAAGACAGCAGCTTTATTGTGGCGGAGAAATTTCCGGAGACTGGCGCCAGAGCGGAGCCGCGGCTTTTGTCGCCTCAAGTCTGTTCCCCCGGCCGGGAGATAATATAGCCCGCGGGGAATAAATCCGATCGTGCCTGTTCAGGGAATTCCAGAATCAGCGGGAAAGATAGGCCAGGACGGCGTGAACCGTGGCCGTAAGCAGCAGCAACACCCCCAGACGACGGTGCCAGATGAAATTTACTTTAAGCCACTTCTTGCCGCTGCTGACCTGGAATAGAACCAGGACCAGGTTGATGATTCCCAGGATCAAAACCAGTGAAATTCCGCCGATGGTCATTGCTCCCCCTTCTATCCGGATATCTTAATCTTGGCCGAGGCCGGGCCGGCGCTGCCGTGGAGGTTGCAGCTTGCTTCAGCCTCGATTTCGGTTTCGGCCTCGATTTTAAGCTTGACTTCGCGGGAGAAGTTTTCTGCCTCCGGCCTGTGGCCCGGGGAGAAATCCCAGCGGGCGATTTCTTTTCCGTTGGCCATAGCAACCAGCCGCCGGGTGTAATGAAGGCTGCTGTTGCCGCGGTGGGCGACGTTGATGATAATAGTTGCCTCCTCGCCGGCCTGGACCGAGGCCGGGGCTTCGATCGAGACGGCGGATTTGTTGGCCAGAAGCGGCAGGACCAGCAGTCCCAGCACCAGGCTCAGAGCTAAAATACCTTTTATTTTCATCTTGCCTCCGTTTGTCTCTCTTAATCCGGCACTGGCGGGGAATAATATCTCCGCTCAATCATTTTCATCCGGATCTCGTGGCCCCTGATTTCGTACCTTATCCATTATACACAAGGTGATGGTCTGGCTGAATAATGCGGGCGGAGCGGGTCAGAGT
>CAZDZU010000216.1:0-3759 GCA_964509995.1 uncultured Eubacteriales bacterium
GCATAATATAGATCGGGCAGCGCGGCTCTGGCCGGGTGAAAGAATTTCTCGGGATTTCGTTTTAGAGAGAAAACCTGACCCGGCAGGGTAGCCCGCATTTAAGCCGAAGTGTTGTCTGTTAACATGAATCGGGCAAGACTCCACTAATCGGAGGTGGGGAGAAAGATTAATGAGCGACGCTCCCATCATATATGAAGAAAGGCAGAAGCTGAATCTGGGTTTGCTCTGGCTGCCGGTTCTGGCTCCGATGCTGATGATGTGGTATGGCTTTTACCAGCAAATTATCAAAGGACGGCCGGTGGGCTCCCGGCCGGCACCGGATGCTATGCTCATTGTCCTGTTTATAATCTTCGGGCTGTTTTTCCCCTACCTGATGCTAAAAACCGCTCTCATTCTTCAGGTGCGACCGGACGGATTTTATTTCCGCTACTATCCTTTCCATCTTCGTTATCACAAGGTTTCCTGGCTGGAGATCAGGGAGGCGGAAATAATCGCTTTTTCCCCGGTCAGGGATTTTGGCGGTTACGGGATAAAGTATGCCCGGGGCGCTAAAATTTATGTGGCCAGGGGAAAAAAAGGCCTGAAGCTAACGCTTTCGACGGGCCGGCAGCTTATCTTCAGCAGCGACAACCCGGAAATGCTCCTGAGCTATATGGGCGGCCACTGGCCCCGTCAGGGCAAAGCGTTCGGGGAATGATTCTTAAAATTAAAAAAAATCTACTACTTCTGATAACCAGGTTTAAGGTGAAATAAGGGTGTGAGCAAGACGCCCTCTACCTGAAAATCTCTGATCTATCCGGCTGTGAAATAGCAAGCTCAGGGCAGGATAAAAAGCCTCATGGCCTGATTTCTGCCAGGTCAAAGTTAGCGGTTGGCAGGAGTTAATCTTCTCCAGCCGGAATCTTAAATCGCTTCAGCTTCGGCAGGTCGTTCTGCCTCTCTCCTGGCTCCCGGATCGTTTGAACCGGCTCGTGCAGGCGGCCGGAGGAATAAGACAAAAAGCCAGAGGAAGCTGCTTCTTTTTTGTTCAAGGATGCAGGAAAAAAGCGGACCGAGTCGGTCTGATTTGAGACTCCGGACTCAAGAATTAAATTGTTGCTCGAAGAGCCATTTGTTAGAATTAAGGCTTACAGTCTCAGGATGAGAGAAAGATTCAAATCAAAGGAGTTCATGATGAATAAAAATATTAAAAAGATTTGCCGCGGGAAGCATCATTTCTTGTTTTTCAATCTGACTTTTTTTGTTCTCTTTCTGTTTTTTAGTTCATGGCTCAGTCCAGCACTGACGACAGCTTTCTCTGAACCGACCCGGGTGGAGGAGCGGGGCTGGGCACAGGAAGAATCCGTTTCCGGTCAGGCCGAACAGAACGACAGGCAACAGCCTGGTCGGGGAGAGAACAGAACCGGCCAGACTGGGGAAGTTAAGGCTGAACAAAAGTCTCCGCGTCCCATCGAGATCAAGGACATCCTGGCCTGGAAGAGTATCTCTCTCGCCCGGGTTTCGGACGACGGCCGCTGGTTTGTCTATGTGCTCACCCCCAACGAGGGTGATAGCGAGCTCCTGATCAAAGAAATTGACGGGACAAAAGAATACCGTTTTTCCCTGGGCGAAGCTCCCCGGGGGCTTTATGATTCCATCATAATTTCTGACGATTCGCGCTGGGTGTGTTTTATGTCCTATCCGACTTCCCAGGAAATGAAAAAGCTTCGCCGGGAGAAAAAAAGGGTGGAACCGAAGGCCTGCCTGCTTGACCTCAGGAGTGGCGATAAGACAGAGTGGACCAGGGTGCGGAAGATAGCCTTCTCCGGCGAAAGCTCAACCTACCTGGCAGTCCACCGCCTGGCTCCCGAAGCCCAGGAAAAAGAAAAGGATAAATGGAACGGTTCAGACCTGGTCTTGAAGAACCTGCACTCCGGCCAGGAAATTGGGCTGGGCAACGTCTCGGAATTTGCCTTCAATAAATCCGGCCGGTGGCTGGCCTATCTGGTTGACGCTCAGGATAGAAGCGGTAATGGTCTCCTTCTTCAGAATCTTGAGACAGGCGGGGTCAAGGCCCTGGATAGCGGTCGGTTCTGGTATAAGAACCTGAGCTGGGACGAGAAAGGGCAGGCCCTGGTTGCCCTCAAGGGCAGCGAGGATAAGAAATACGAAGATAAACTCTTTAGCCTGATTGCGTTTAAGCTCGGACCGTCTTCCGGGCGGGAAGAAAAATTTGAGTATGACCCGTCCAGAGATAACTCTTTTCCTGAAGGCTTCAGCCTGAGTCCCGATTTTTCTCCTTACTGGCTCGATGATTATGAAGCCGTGGCCTTTGGCATAAAGCAGCTAAAAACCAGGCCCGGGGCCGATAAAGATAAAGAAAAACAAACCGCCGGGGAGAAAAAAGAAGCCGGCGAAAAACCCGCCACCCCGACCAGGCCAGCAGATGAAGTTGAGGAAGAAGATCTTCCCGACCTTATCCTCTGGCACTGGCAGGACCCGAGGCTTCAATCGCAGCAGCAGGTGGAAGAGCGACGGGATGCTTCTTTCAGTTATCTTTCGCTTTACCGGGTGAAGGATAAAAAATTCGTCCGGCTGGCTGACGATGAACTGCGAGAGGTCGAGCTTGGTCAGAAGTCAGACCTGGCTGTGGGCTATGACCGCTCGCTCTATGAACTTGAAGGCAGCCTGAGCGGTCAGCAATATAAGGATGTCTATGTGGTTGACCTGAAGACCGGGCAGAGAAGGCTGGCCCTCAAACAGAATCGCTGGTCATACGACCTTTCGCCTGACGCCCGCTATCTTCTTTATTACGACGACGGTCATTTTTTTAGCTATGAGCTGATTTCGGGAAAGAGTTACAACCTGACGGCCAGGTTGCCGGCCTCCTTTGTGAACGAGGACGATGACCACAACGTGAAAAACCCTCCCGACCGGCCCTTCGGCTGGTCTAAGGACGGCCGCTATGTTCTGCTGTCTGACGGCTGGGATGTGTGGATGGTGGATGCCCGTGGCCAGCAGGGTTTCAGCCTGACCGGCACCGGGCTTAAAGACCGGGTGCGCTACACCAGGCGTTTTGTTCTGGACCCGGAGGAGAAGGGAATTGACCTCGCTCAACCTCAGTATTTTCAGGCTTACGGAGAATGGACCAAAAAACAGGGCCTGGCCCTGGTCGACCCGTCCCGGAAAACCACCAGGATGCTCCTCTGGGACGATGCCCAGTTTAACCGTCTGATTAAAGCCCGGAAGGCGGGACGCTATCTTTACACCAGGGAAACTCACCGCGATTTTCCTGATTTCTACGCCTCGGGTCCCGGTCTTGATAGGGCTTTCAGAATTACTGAAGCCAATCCGCAGCAGAAGGAATTTCTGTGGTCGGCGGGCGTCAGGCTGGTGGACTATGTCAGCGAGAAAGGCCAGAAGCTCCAGGCGGCGCTATTTCTTCCGGCCGATTATCAGGAAGGCAAAAAGTATCCGACCGTAGTCTATATCTATGAAAAACTTTCCAGCAACCTCAACCGCTACTTTCTGCCGACTGCCAATGGCTTCAACAAGTCATACTACACCAGCCATGGTTATGCGGTGCTGATGCCTGATATAACCTATACCATCAACGACCCCGGTATGTCGGCGGTCTGGTGTGTGCTGCCGGCGCTTAAAGCGGCCATTGAGACCGGGGTGGTCGACCCGGAGAAAGTCGGGCTTCAGGGGCATTCGTGGGGCGGATACCAGACGGCTTTTCTCATCACCCAGACCGACGCCTTCGCCGCGGCCGTGGCC
>CAZDZU010000217.1:0-3737 GCA_964509995.1 uncultured Eubacteriales bacterium
TAGTAATTGGGACGGAGCATTCGTTCGCCATATGGCGAATAAGTATTGTAGGCCGCCGTAGCAGTATACCAGTGATGGTTGGGCGCTTCCTTGGTATCGTCAATAAAGGTCACACCGGTTGAGCTGTTGTAATAGCTTGATTCAGGTGTGCCACGATCCGCAAAATAGGTGCTTGAAGAATCAGGATATCTTCTGGTTCCGTTCGATTCCAGCCAGTACTTAAGCGTCCAGTTCATCTTGTCGTATCTTCTGAAGGTTCCAACTAACTGAACTGCGAAATTGGTCAGGACTTCCCTTTCCAGGGTCAGCATGGCTTCTCTGGTTCTGCTGGAGGTTACACCCTTCCTGGTAGAAGTATAAGGCTCACCAAAAGCCTGCGGGTTGGCCGGGTCGTAGCCACCCCAGTAATAGCCCGCGGCATCGCTGAAATTGTCTCCATCTCCGTCGAGGTCATTGTCGCCAAGGAAGTTGCCGTTAGCATCAAAAACGTTATAAGGCGAGAGGTAGCTGGTTCCAGCCGGCGGGTTGGTGCTCCACAGCCAGTAAAGTTCGGTGAACTGAATCCTGCTATCTTTGTTAGCATCATCCCACCAGAAATCCATCCAGCCACCGGTACCAGAAGGAGAGGCCCAGTCAGCCCAGCCGGTACCCATGAAATCGCCGTACTGAGCCAGGTTGATCTTCAACAGGGTCTTTCCGTCGCCCATGACATCCCAGGTAAACCCGATTCTGGGAGAGAACACTGACCAATTGAATTTCTTATTGCTGATGGAATTGGTCGCCGGGTCATAATAATAGTGGTACCTCTTGGGAATCTCCAGACCGGGCAGAATTGAATCAAGAGCAGCCCGCACATCAGCATCGGCAATCTTCTGCCAGGCTTCTCCACCATCCATGGCTTCCAGAGCGAACGGGCTCAAGTAGGGCAGCTGATAGTCATACCTCAGACCGAGGATCAGGGTAAACCGATTGAAGGTAATGGTATCGCTGAAATAGAGGCCAAGAGCATTAACTCTCTGGTCACGGTAATAGCCACGCCAGAAGCTGAAGTATTTGATCCTCTGGGCATAGTCAGGATAAATGTCAGGCATGCAGTCCGGGATATTATCGCCATCAATATCCCAGGCAGTGTCGGTGGCTCTGTAGTTGTAGTTGTAGTTCATATTGCCGTTGTAAACGGACTCAACGTACTGTTTCCTCTTGGCGTAGTCGACACCGAACTTAAATTCGTGGCTGGCGCCCAGGAGGTTATCATTGAAGTATTGAGCCATAAAGTTGTACTGATAGACAGGCCGCTCAACATAATATCTCCACTCGGAACCGTACCATCTCTGAGCGGTGACATCCCATCTCGGGACATCATTCCAGTCGGTGTCCATCATCGGGATCAGGCTGAATCCAGCATCGGAATAACCGAACTTGAAGGACAGGAACAGGTTATTGCCGATCATCTGCTCATCCTGAATCTTCAGGATGGGGCTTCCGAAATAATACCGGCCTGCCTGCTGATAACCATCTGGCAGCGAAGCTGAGGCTGAACGGCCCCATTTTTTCTTGCCGCCCGAATGATAGAAAATTTCCAGGCGGTTACTCTGGATCGGCTGGACGTTTATTTTACCGACGTAGTTTTCAAGCAGGGTGTCATCAGGCGTTCCATAGACTGTTCTGGTCTTGATGTCCTGAATACCATAAGAGAACCAGGCCCAGGCTTTGTCCTTTACAATCGGGAAGCCGAGGTTGAACCCGTAGTCCTTGTTATTTCTGATGATGTTAACACCCTGGAACAGGTTGCTGACATTATTTGGATTCTCAACGGCTTTAATGGCTGCCACTTTTTCGGCATTCTTGGCCTGGAACTTTTCATCGGTCAGGTAAAAACGGCCGCCCAGCGTGACCCGGTTGCTGCCTCTTCTGGTAACCATGTTGAGAGCAATACCGCCGGTCTGAACGGAGACATCATTGCCGCCGACTGAAATCTGCATTTCTTCGAAGGCATCGAAGTCATAGTAGGAGGGAGAGGCTCCGATAGCTGCCGGGTCGGTGATGACCATGCCGTCCATGGCCCAGACGTTGTTGTTGTAGGTATTGGCACCACGGGCTACGTAGTTGGACTGCTGACCGGACTCGGCGCCGCCGACGTTTTCACGGTCAACGATGACTGAAGGAGCCATCTGCAGAATTACCCACGGGTCTCTGGCCGTTGGCAGCCCTTGCAGGACTTCCTGGGTGACGTTTGTGCCGACCGAGGTCTTTTTGGTGTCAACAACGGGGGTGATGGCGGTAACCGTAACTTCCTCTTCGATTCCGCCGGGTTCCATGGTGAAGGTCAGGTTAGCATTGGCGCCAACCTCAATCACAATTCCTGTCTGAACGACGGTCTTGAAGCCGGTGAGTTCCAGCTTTACTGAATAGTCCCTGCCCGGAGGCAGCGACAAGAATCTGAAGGCTCCTTCGACTGAGGTTACAGCCGTCATGGGAGCAAAGAACTGTGAAGTGATGGTAACTGTTACTCCAGGCAGAGGAGTACCCTCAGTGTCCACGACTTTTCCGAAAAGGTTTCCGGTTCTCTGCTGGGCACTGAGAGAAACTGCCAGGAGCAGCACAAAGAAAACGGTTAAAAACTTTTTCATTTCTCCTCCTCTTTAAGGTAGGATTAAAACCCTTGCCCTGGGTGACGCGCACCCAACCCATAAAAAAGGTCTTGCCGGTTTTAGCCCTTCTCTATTTTCACCTCCTTTTCTTAAAAATTCATAAAAAGCACAAAAAGAAACACCGAAAAAATCTCAATATATATAGCAATTATCGTGCCAAACTATTAAAAAATATAAGTTATTGTTAATCAAAAACTTATATTCAGTTTGACCTTTCTCTGGCACCTGATAATCCAATAATTTATAATTCTATCCAATATTTTGGATTTTCCCTTCCGGTTTCCCCCCGCCAACAAGTAAAAAAATCCAGCCGTAATAAGACCCCAAATGCCAACCAGAATATTCCTCTACCGGTTCTTTGGGTTCAGGCTTTTTCGGCAGCAGCCGGCGCAGGCCTGTAGATAGCGGCTACCAGAATACCCGCAATAACGTATTCAATTAACGAGAAAATTATCCACCACAGTGAAAGCTTGAACGGTATCGGCAACATAACCCAGAAGCCCAGGCTCATGGGAACGGCAAAGAACGCCCAGATTACCAGGCCGTAGCGGATGCCCTCGGCCAGACCTTTTCCCTCGCGGCCCTTGATGAAAATGTAGGTGAAAAGAAAGGCTACCAGCAGGCCGGTGAGGTACATAATCCACATCTTTGAACTCATGTCCGGCCGCCACAAACTCTGCAGAGCTTCATACTGACTCATCAGGATGATGTTGTTTACAATGAATTCCATCAGCTGAAAGGCCACATAGACGACAAGAGATGAAATCACAAATCGTTTAACATTCATATTCCCCTCCTCCCCCAAACGGGGAAATTTAAATACCAAATCCAAGGGTGCCGGAACGGACCAGAACCGCTCCTGACTCCTGGTGAGCAAAAGCATAACACAGACTTTATATTCTAATCAATTACTCCTAAATATAACGGAACGATGCCCTGGCTTGCCGGCACTCAATCCTGGTGACCTTTGGGTTTATATGGTTATGGTCAGAACTTCCGGAAAAGGCGACTGCTAAGACCATTCTCTAAATAAATTAAAATTCTGGCTATGGCATCTATCGGTATTTCAGGGGCTGACGCCATAAG
>CAZDZU010000218.1:0-3734 GCA_964509995.1 uncultured Eubacteriales bacterium
CGCAGCATGATTGTCTGGAGATTCTGGGAGATTATGTCGGCAGCCTGAGCCAGCTTGGTTGAGGACTGGTATTCGCCGTCGGCATGAATAACCTTGGCCCTTCTTTCTCTTTCGGCTTCAGCCTGACGGGCAATGGCCCGGATCATGGTTTCAGGCAGGTCGATGTGCTTTATCTCCACCAGTTGAACCTTGACTCCCCAGGGGTCGGTGTGCTGGTCGATGATTTCCTGCAGCTGGGTGTTCAGCTTTTCTCTTTCTGATAGCAGATCGTCCAGCTCGACCTGGCCCAGAACACTGCGCAGGGTGGTCTGGGAGAGCTGGGAGGTAGCATAGAGATAATCCTGAACTTCGAGTACGGCCTTCAGCGGGTCCATGACCCGGAAATAAAGCACCGCGTTGACTTTGACCGAGACATTATCCTTGGTGATGACGTCCTGGGGCGGGATGTCCATGACTATTAACCTCAGGCTGATCCGCACCATGCGGTCAATGGGTGCGAAAACAAAAATCAGCCCGGGTCCCTTGGGCTTGGACAGTACCCGGCCCAGCCGGAAAATGACGCCTCTTTCATATTCCTTCAGTATCTTGATGCAATTGAGAAGATAAAGAACGACGATCGCGGCCACGATGATAGGGAAAGTAATCATTTGAGACCTCCTTTTATGGACAGGTTGTCCTGCCCCCTATATCTTTCTAACCTTTAAGGTCAGGTTATTTTTGACTTCCACAACTTCAACCCGGTCTCCCCGCAGCAGCGACTCTTCGGCCACAGCTCTCCAGATCTCGCCGTGAACAAAAACCTTGCCTTCCTTCTCGGACCAGGTCAGAACTTTTCCGGTTTCTCCAACCATGCCCTCTCTTCCGGTAATGGTTCTTCTGGTGTGGGCACGGATAACCAGATAAACCAGGAAAATAAAGACCAGGGACACGCCGAGGGCTACCGGTATTATGAATTTCAGGCTGGGACGGAGCTCGGGAACCGGGGACCTGATCAACATGATGGAACCGAGAAGAACTGAAACTATTCCGCCCATGGTTAATGCTCCATAACTGTGGACTTTGACTTCGAGTATGAACAGGACCGTGCCCAGAATGATCAGCAGCAGACCCACATAGTTCACCGGAAGAATCTGAAAGGAAAAGAAAGCCAGCAGCAGACTGATTCCACCCAGCACCCCGGGCAGAATGGCTCCGGGGTTGGCAAACTCGAAATACAGTCCGAGCAGGCCGATCATCAACAGGATGTAGGCCAGATTAGGGTTGGCGATGGTCATTAAAAGTTTTTGCCGGAAGGTCAGGGGAATTTCCCATGTTTCGCGTTCGGTCAGATTCAGAGTCTCCAGACGCCCGTCAAATCTTTTTATCTGTCGGCTGTCGAGAGCCTGAATGAGTTCCTGCTCTGACCCGGCCACCAGGTCTATGATTTTTCCTTTCAGGGCTTCCTGTTCGGTATAGCTCAGGCTCTGTCTGACTGCGTCTTCAGCCATTTTGACATTGCGGCCTCTTTTCTCAGCCAGAGTTCTGATGTAGGCGGCGGCATCATGGGTTACCTTCTCTTCCATTGTCTTATCGGGCTGATTCTGACCGGTGAGTCCGATGCTGACCGGGTGGGCCGCCCCGGTGCTGGTTCCCGGAGCCATGGCAAAAACATCGCAGGCCACGGCTATGAAAAATCCGGCCGAAGCCGCCCGGGCACCTGAGGGACTTACATAGGCCACCACGGGAACCGGCGAGTTTACTATCCCTTCGATGATTTCCCTCATGGAAGTATCCAGCCCGCCCGGAGTGTTCAGCTTAATGATGAGCAGAGAAGCTCTCTCCTCTCTGGCTCTTTCCAGCGCTTTCAGGATGATTTCAGCGGTTACCGGGTGGATCGGTCCGCTGGCCGTAACACTCAGGATGCGGGCCTGCAGTCCGAGGGATAAAATGAGACACAGGGTCAGGCAAAGAAATACAGCTGGAACCTTTTTCACGATAAAATCATTATAAAAAGGCCGGGCCTTTAAGTCAATTTATAAATTTAGACAATCCCGGCATTTCGTCTTGACATTTTCTATTTAATAAACTAATTTTAGTCTATTCATTTTCCATTTGCTGGTTACTAAGGAGACCGTTGATGATCAAGAATGACCTGGCCAACCTGCTGGAAAGAAAAGCAAATTTCAGCCGGGCTAAAGCTGCTCTGACCGTGGAAACTATTCTGGAAACAATGAAAAGAGCTCTGCTGGCCGGGGAAAAAATAGAAATCCGCGGCTTCGGTAGTTTTCGGGTAATGCCGAAAAAAACCGGCTTTGGACGCGATATCAGGCGGAACCGCCAGATTCCGATTTCCGGCGGGCGGCGGGTAAAATTCCGCCCGGGCCAGGATTTCAAAAAACAGCTTAAGCAGCAGTCGATCGAATAACCAGGGCAATCAGAATTTCCACTCTTTTTATGCGTTTCATTTCACAGACGATTCCCGGCGGAATTAATCTGGATTCACCGCCGGCCGGGTGGAGGCCGGGAGCTTATTCAGAGTAGTCCTGATTTTTTCAGCCAGGCGTCCTGATAGAGGCTGAGGTAAACCCGCTCCGTTTGTTCAATCGTCTCCTTCAGACTGTCTGAAGTATCAATCAGATAATGGGCAAAAGGGATTTTCTCTTCGGCCGGACTCTGGGACCTGATTTTTCCGAGTGCCTGTTCCCTGGTTATCCCATCCCGCTGGCAGAGACGTTCTATCTGGATTTCGAGCCGGCAGTGGGTCAGAATGATGCGGTCATAAAACTGATGGAAGCCAGCCTCGATGACCAGGGCGGCCTCGGTAACGTAAATATCGTATTCGCCCTCTTTTTCCAGCTGCCTTACCGTCTGTCTGATTTTTTCCATAATTGCCGGATGAGTGAGGCGATTCAGATAATTCCTTTCGACCGGGTCCTGGAATATTATCCGGCCCAGTTTCTGCCGGTCTATTTCATTATTGTCCCTCAGGATACCCCGACCGAAATGCTGGACCAGGGCCTTCCAGATTTCTTCACCGGGGGACATCAATTCGTGGGCGATAAGGTCGGCCTTCTGAAGATAACAGCCTTTTTCTTCCAGAATTCTGGCCACTACCGACTTACCGGTGGCAATGCCTCCGGTCAGAGCCACAAGCAGCACTTCAGTCCTTATGCGGTGGGTTATTCTTCCACCTGGAAGCGATAATCCTTGAACCTGACGGCTACCCCCTGTTTCCTTCCTTTCTGTCCCTTTTTTTCCAGCCTGACAGTTACCCCGTCCAGGCAGAGTCTAATTTTCTGACCTTCGGTCAGTTCCGGCGGCAGCTCAATGGCCAGGTTGACCTTGGAGCCAACCACCAGGCTGCTATCTAGGGTAAAATAAGCCCCGGTAGAGGAGATGTTTTCCAGCACGGTCTTTTCTTTAAATTGTTTTCCCTGCGGCAGCTGTCCTTCAATTTCAGCCGGAAGCGGCAGTTCAAACCTCCATTCCCGACGGCGGTTGACGTCGACCGCGGTTTTGGCCTGCCTTCTGGCGGTTCCCTTTTTTCTTCTGACTTTAGCTTTAGTTTTTTCAGCCATGATTTCCCTCTTTGCTCTTCTTAAAATAAAGCCGAGTTGATGGCATAGAGAGCCACCTGCAGCCGGCTGTGTGTATCCAGCTTGGAATAAATGCTCTTGATATGTGAACGGACTGTATTTTTACTGATAAATAGAATCTTGGCTATTTCCTCGTTACTCTTGCCCTGACCTATCAGC
>CAZDZU010000219.1:0-1853 GCA_964509995.1 uncultured Eubacteriales bacterium
ATCTTGCTGCTTTCCTTTTCAGTCCTCCAGGCTCAGATCACCCGTCAGACCGGAACGGTCCGGGGAGTGATCAAAGATGTGGATGGCACGCCCCTGCCCGGTGTCAGCATAACCCTGACCGGGGCCAGTATGATGGGCAAAGCTACCGACATCAGCCGGGAGGATGGGACCTTCCGGTTGCCTGCGGTCCCGCCGGGCAACTATACCCTGACTGCCGAGCTTCAGGGATTCAAGACCATAACCCTGAACGAAGTCATAGTCAGGGTCGGCCTGACCGTGACCCTGGAGGTAAAAATGGAACCGGCCACAGTCGAGGAACAGGTGACGGTTGTGGCCAGAGCACCGGAAATTGACGTTCAGAAGACCAAGGTCACCACGGCCGTAACTTCCGAGGTTATTGCCAGACTGCCGGTTAATCGTTCGCTGACCGGCATCATGAACATCATTCCCTCGACGGTAGGCACCATCGCCACCTATTCGGGCAGCATTCATGGCACTGACTGGAACGGCGTCACCTATGAGGTTGACGGCATCAACGCCAACTGCCCGACCACCGGCGGAGCGTTCGGCACCCCCCAGTTTGATGCCATCGAAGAAATCGAGGTTATGACCGGAGCGATTCCGGCTCAGGTTGGAACGACAGGCGGAGCATTTGTCAACATCGTCACCAAATCCGGCGGCAACAAATTCTCCGGCCAGGCCCAGGCTTACTACACCAACAAGCACCTGGCCCAGGTTCTCTTTCCCGATGAGCAGCTCAAATCGATGCAGATTGGCAAGCCGAGTTTCAGCCTGTATGACCTGGACACCTCGGCCATGGTCGGCGGCCCGATCATCAGGGATAAGATCTGGTTTTTCACCGATGTGGCCTTCACCAAGTCCAGCAACTGGGCTCCCTTCCGGCCAACCACCATTCTCGGCACCGCTTACGACCAGTATAAAGTTCCCAACCAGAATATCAGAGGCAATCTCAAGCTGACCACCGAATTTTCTAAAAAGCTGAGATTTTACACCTATTTCTCGCTGAGCCAGAACCAGAGAATGTTCGAGGCCTGGTCCAACAAGACCGAGGACAGCACCTTTGACGCTAAACGCACCCAGTATGTCGGCACGGCCAACCTGACCTGGATTCCAAGCAGCAGTTCTTTTATCGATTTCAGGTTGAACATCAACCACCTGGATTATCCGATAACGGCCAGGAACGGCTCCGATAAGATTGGCTACCGCGACGGCTATACCGGCTATATCTGGAATGGAATTCAGAGCTGGGAAAGCTTCATCATACGCCATACCAACCAGGCTTCAGTCCGGGCGACTCATTTTGCCGATAACATCCTGGGTGGCGACCACGAAATTGGCGCGGGTGTTGAGTTACAGTTCGGCTGGGACAGGTATTCCTTCGCCAGGCAGCAACCCATGGAATGGTATTACTACAACGGCAATCCTTACTACTGGCGTGGTTATTTCGGAGTGAATCAGCCGACCATATATGGAGATGGCCGCCTCTCCTTTACCAACTGCGGTCCGTCCAAGGGTGATAGCGTCACCGACCTCTATGAATACCGGATCGGTGCTTATTTTCAGGACAATTTTACCATCAAGAACCGGCTGACCTTCAACCTCGGCCTGAGGCTTGATTCTTATAACGGCTGGAGCGGCAAAGCCCGGTCGACCGGGACCACGGGCCTGTCCTATGAGATCGGTCAGGTTCTGGCTCAGGACCTCGGTTTCAATCCCTACGGCGGCTTTGAGGTTGACGGGGTTAAAGATGTTCTGGTTTTCACCAGCCTGTCCCCGCGGCTGGGCCTGAGCTACGACCTGTTCGGCAACGGCCGCACAGCCCTGAAGCTTTC
>CAZDZU010000219.1:1863-3716 GCA_964509995.1 uncultured Eubacteriales bacterium
ATTCAGAGCAGGTGCCGGTGATGTGGTTCTCGGAAGTTCTGCCGGCGGTTATGGGTCAGTACGAGTTCAACTGGTGGGACCTCAACGAAAATGGCCAGCCTGACTCTCCAGGCACCGATTATTACGAATACCGCTGGGGTCTGGGCGATTTCAAGCTGCCGGACATCGAATATCTGAGCAAGATGGTTGACCGCGGTCTCCATGCCCCCATCCACAACGAAATCACCGCCGGGGTTGAGCATCAGCTGTTCAAAGATTTTGCGGTCAAAATGACTTATATCCACAAAAAGAAAACCGACCTGTTTGGCTGGGCCAAGTATGATCTGGAATCCGGCCGGTACTGGTACAAACTGGAACAGGCGCCGGACTGGTACGTTCCCTTTACAACCATTGTTCCGGCTTACGGCGCCTTCCCGGAACAGCAGGTGACGGTCTATTTCATGAGCGAAAATTCTCCCTACGAATCCATGGTCTACATCAAGACCAACATCCCCGAGCAGTTTGTTAAGTACAACGGCCTGGAGCTGGCCTTCGATAAAAGATTTAACCACGGCTGGTCCCTGGGTGGTTCGGTCACGCTTTCCAAAACAACTTCTCAGTCCTGCGGCGACAGCCCGAACGATTTTGTTAACACCCCGGGTCGCGACAGCTACGACGTGCCGTTCATGATGAAACTCTACGGAACCTTCAACCTGCCCCATGGTTTCATCGCCTCCTTTTTCCTGAATTACCGGATGGGCTATCCCTGGGGCCGGAGCGTGGAAATTGTACCGCCCGAAGACTGGGCCCTGGCCAATAACGTCGTGCCCTGGTCAGTCTGGGTGATGCTCGAACCCAATGGCACCAGAAGAGAACAGGATTTTACCAACCTCGACTTTCACCTGGAGAAAGAATTCAGGCTGCCCTATGGAACCATCGGCGCTTTCGTCGATATCTACAACCTCTTTGGAAACAAGGTGGTTAACTATGGATTGAATCCTATCAGCACCTGGTTCCCGACCGAAGAAGGCACCAGCAACGGAAGCTACAACCTGGATTACAACTACAACCGGGTCACCAGCATTTCAGCGACCAGAGTTTTCAAGTTCTCAATTCGCTACAGATTCTGACCAAGTGTCTGTTCTTAATGACGACGGGGGAAGAGCTCAGGCTCTTCCCCCTTTTTTTCTGTGGGGCCAGAATTTCCCGGAGGCAAGAAAAGAAGATGGCGGTTTCTGGCCCGGGGTGAACTTTGTCTCCTGATCGAGTCGCAAATTTCAGGCTCAATGTTTATGCACCGGTCGAAAGAAAAATGGGCAGAGCACAGGTTTCCTTTGTCCCGCTTCCAGAAATGGAAAGGCGCAAATCTTCTGTTTCATCCAGAGACCGAAATTGGTATAAATAATCGGGACGGCTCATATCGGCAGGCTGACCGGGCCAGGAGGGCCTCTTAAACCGGTTGAAGTGTTAAATAAATCCTTAAAATAAATAAATGGAGGTGGCTCATGCGCAGAAAGCTCGGCTCCGGGTTTTTCTCTCTTGGATTTCTATTTCTGACGCTGGTAATTTTTGCCCTGATGACAGGGTTTCTGGCTGGCCAGGTCAGGCTTAAAGACGAAGATCTGGGTTTGTTTCAGTTCAGGAATCTCGGGCCCTTCCGGGCGGGCTCCTGGGTAACCTGTTTTGCCGTGCCCGACCTTCCTCTCGAAGCCCATCTCTATACTTTTTATATGGGCACCAGAAATGGCGGTGTCTGGAAAACCACCAATGGAGGCACTACCTTCGAGCCCATTTTTGATGGTCAGACCCACCTTTCAATCGGGGCCATTGCCCTGAGCTCTTCCAGCCCGGGAATCGTCTGGGTGGGAACAGGC
>CAZDZU010000220.1:0-3685 GCA_964509995.1 uncultured Eubacteriales bacterium
AGTCCTGGTTGGTGGTGATGACTTCATCACCGCGCTTGAGGTCGAGTCCGAGGAGAACGATCTGTCCGGCTTCACTTCCACCTCGGCAGATGACCAGCTCTTCAGGGTCGCAGCCGAGGTGCTGTCCCAGACGGCGGCGGCAGCTTTCAATTTCTTTGTTCAGGACAGTCATTGAATGCCAGCCGGCATTGCCCGAAAATTCACTGTGGCGGCGGACGGCATCCTGGACGATTCGCAGGCCCGGCTGGATGGTTCCCTGGTTCAGGTTTATGATGTTGCGGTCTTCGGTAAAAGCCATTCGCACCTGAAACCAGAAATCTTCGTCCCGGGCTACTTCCTCCGGGCTCAGGCTGGCGGTGGCAGTGCTCAATGACCTGATCATTTCCAGGGATTCTCTGGGCGTCAGGGCTGCCAGTCCGAGTCCGGCGGCCCAGCTTCTCATAAACTCACGACGATTTAACATTTAGCCTCCTCCCTCCAGGAGATAATGATCTTGCCCGGCAGGGCAAAATCATCTGGAAATCAGAATTTTCTTGTATTAGGTTCATGGTATCCCGGGGTCAGGATTTAAGTCAAATAGATATGTTTTTCAGTCCGAAGCCCGGGTCTGGTGCATAACATCCGCAGTGGGTTGAGTTTCCGGAGCTGGAAATTTCCGCCAATGATAAGTTTGGGGCCGACGGAAGCAGAGGATTCGAGCGAAAAGATCTCTGGCGGCAGAGTTTTCAGCCAGTGACATCGATAGCATTCTCGCCGGATTCAGGAAAACACAACACAATGAAAAGACAGGCCGGGCGAAAAAACTTGTTAACCCTGATTGTCCCGCTGACCCAGCCAGCTGGCTTCCCGGCAAGTCTGATAATACCGGCGGTGATTGCTCGCCAACGACTCGAATTTATGCCCGGCCCTGAGCCGACGGGTCCTGCGCCTTGAAAATTAAAGGTTGCCCGTTTCCGCCATGGGGCCCGGTCTGGCGTCCTTCTATTGTCGCCAGGAAAATTCTGGCAACATATGACAGGCTTTATTTTTTAAGCAGTCTGACCACTACCACCGGAGCAATCTCGCTTCCCGGCTCAGCCTGGAATTTAACCGTAATTTTATTTTTACCTTTTATCAACTTTTCCGGGAGCGAATATTCCTTTTCTATAAATTGCGGTGAGGGAACGCGGCTGATTTCTTCGCCGGCAATTTTTTCGCCTTCAAGGTTCAGGCTAAAGCGACAGGGTCTCATTCTCTCCTCGGAGTAGTAGGTCACATGAAGGACGGGTCTGGAAATCCCCTGGAGCGGTAGCTCCACCGAAAACCAGGTGCGTCCCCTCCGGCTGGTGTGGCCGAGCGCTCGTTGAACGTTTATGTTTTCTCCGGCCTGAAAGTTGAATTCTTTTTCGCTCCGCTGGTCTCCGAGCTGGGCTTTTACGGCTGTCTCTTCCTCCAGCTTTTTAAGCCTTTCCTGTTCGGCTCTGTAATCGGCAGCTCTTTTCTGCCAATCGGCCTCGGAGATATAATCCCAGTACCCGGAATAGAGGCGTTTATGGAGTCGGTAGAAGGGGACGAGTTCCAGGTCCACTGTCTTTTCGGGTTCCTTCAGTTTTCTGGCCACTCCGGAAATTACAAAATATCCCGGTTTTTCAGCCGCAGGTTTTACCCAGTCGCTTACCGGGCGCGGAGAAGCTACCAGCAGCGGATAATCCTGAGTAACGGCTACCGGTCTGACTTCGTCCTGCTCTTCTTCGCGGCGGCTCCATCTCCTTTCGGGTCCCAGGTCGCCCGCCAGCACCAGCGGACCCCACATAATGGCCACGATTCTTTCGTCTCCGGCCGCCGGCTCCAGATATAGAGATTTTGGCAGGACGACTTCAATCGTATCGCCCGCTTTCCACTGTCGTTTAATTTTAATGAAATAACCGAATTTCTCCCTGTCCTTTACGGCCTGGGTATACATGACATTCTCAGCTGAGGATTCTGGCAGCAGAGCCGCAGCCGGAAGTTCTTCCCCGTTCACCTTCACCGAGAATCCTTTTTTCGCCCACCAGGGACGGCGCAGGAAAACGGTGAATTCTTTTGGCGAATTCAGGTTAAACCTGATGAGTGATTTTTCTCCCTCTGGAAAGTCGGTTTCCTGCTCAATTTTCGCTCCCAGGATGGCGGCTTCTGCCCGGGAGGGGACAAAGAGGTTTACCCAGAGGCTGTTCCCGTTTTCGTAATAAATACCCAGGCCATGCAGGGCGTGGTTTTCCATTCCCGAACCGACACAGCAGGTGAAACTGTGAAACATATCCTGATATTCATGCTGAACGGCCCTGCCGACCGGAACCATGTAGCACATCCGTCCGTCTCTCGGGTCGATGGAACCCAGTACATGGTTGAAAAGAGCCCTTTCCATGAAGTCAGCGTAATGGGCTTCCGGCGTCAGGGCGAAGAGGATCCGGCCCAGCTTGAGCGTATTGTAGACGTTGCAGCTTTCGGCCGTCCGGCCGTCGATGCGCCGGGCCAGTTCTTCGGCCGGTCCAAAGTATTCATTCATCCCGTTGCCGCCAGTTGAGTAGCTGTGATGGTGGGCCACCCGGTCAAAGAAATAACTGGCTGCCATCAGGTCTTCCGCGTTGCCCGTAAACAGATAACGTTCGGCGTGGCCGATCATCTTGGGAATCTGGGTGTTGCCGTGAGTTCCAGCCAGAATGTCCTGATGCCGGACCAAAGGCTCAACAAAGATCCTGTGGTCAAACTTTTCGGCCAGTTTCAGCCAGCGAGAGTCGCCGGTGTCGGCGTAAAGGTCAACCAGGACTTCGTTCATCCCGCCGAATTCGGTGTCCATCATCCGCTGAATCTGAAATTCATTCAGACCGGAAAGTATTTTTTCAGCCCAGGCGGCAAATTTGACTTCCACCGCCAGGGCGGTTTTGTTTCCCGTCAGGCGGTAGGCATCGCGCAGCCCGGCAAAAGTCTTGTGAAGCGTATACCAGGGCGACCATTCGCCATTAAGGTCAAAGCTGGCGGCCCTGATTTCACCGCGGGCCAGAGCTTCAAAGCATTTCCGGCCGCCTTCAAGACCGCTGAGGTAGCCGTCTCCGTTTTTATCCTGGACTTCTTTTAGCTCTCTGACCATGTAATCCACGCGCTCTTTGAAGCGGGCCTCGCCGGTGGCGGCGTACATCAGGCTGGCAGCCGAAAGGTAATGCCCTGCTATGTGACCGGAAAGGTTGCGTCCGGGACCGTCCCAGCCGCCGTAAGGCTCGGCTTTAGGCTGCAGACCGGCCACCCGGCGGTAGAGAGCCAGCATGCGGTCCGGTTCGAGCTTCAGCAGATAATCAGCCGTGAGCTGCTGAGCCCTTAACAGAGGACCTCCGGTGAGCCTGATCCTGTTGAGAGGAACCGGAAGGGCCCGCAAGAGCTTTTCCTGCGTGATTTTCGCCTGATTATCAACAGGCTTGATGAAAGTCTGGGCAAAAACCGGCCAGACAAGAAGCATGATGAAAAAAACCATAAAAAATACGTGGTGCCAATTCCTGAGGGATTTCTTTAACGGGGTTTTGAGTTCAAGAATTAAATTCATCATAATCTCATATCCTCCACCTCAGTTTTTCCTGACTGAATTTTCAGTATCAATCAACTCCGGCTTCAGAACGGGCATGAATTGATCAGCCCGGAACCTGAAACTGTATCTTTTATCTAATATCATTTATAG
>CAZDZU010000221.1:0-3680 GCA_964509995.1 uncultured Eubacteriales bacterium
AACTGCTATAAGAGGCAGCTCTTTCTTTAATTTGCATAAGGATGTCTCTACAGGAGTTTTCTGCAGTGGCATTGGTAAGGAACCTGACCAAGAAGGGTCCTGGAGAAGGATTGTTCTGAATGACGGCGAGCTTCAGGATAGCTGCCGGAATATGCCGGTGGTAATAGATGAAAAGAAAATTCTTCAGACATTTTTCAAGATTACAGTTATAATCACAAAAAACGAGTATTAGGGAAAAGCTTTCATCGAGCTTGGCAGGCTGAAAGGCTCGTTCTATTTGTAGACTTTCTCCGACAATCTTTTTTAACAGCTTTTCAGGGCGCCAGCTGAAGAAATGCCGGCCAGAATTCAACTTTTTCAGATTTCCATGTATTCGCGTTTCGACAACCCTGTCTTTAACGTCAGTTATACCAGATTGTGTGCCCTGGTGACCCGGGAGAATCTGAGGCAGCAGCGGGCCATCTTTGCCCGCTACCAGCAGATCAGACAGACCCTGCAGGAAACCAGCGATATCATCTGGGAGACCTATCAGAACCGGAGCGCTTCTCAGGACAGGATTTTTGAAAGATACAGTGAAGCTCTGCGAGGAGTGGATACCTACCTCGACCCGATCAATAACTGGAGTGTGCAGCTCCCGACCGGTTATGACAATGCCTGGACCAACGGAACCGACTATGTGTTCAGCGAAAGCCCTTCTTTTAACCCAGGCTCTGTTTTTGGCGGCAGCTGGCAGCAGATGAACCGCAAGCGGTAGCAGGGCATGGTTGGATTTGCCCCGTTGCCCTTTTAGTTCTGCGGTTATCTTTTGTCAGCAGACCTTCCGGCCGTTCCTGGCTCCATAGAAAAAAGCCCGGGCCATTTTGGCCTGATGTAAATTAATTTTATTTCTGTTAAAAAATTTTTCAGGTTTTGGATGCCAGGCCAGGAGCTTTGAGGTAGTCTGGCTGAGAATTTTTATCTTGGAAAGGGGGGGGCCGGAGGCGGGCGTTTTTTTTCTATGCCCTGGCACGGAAGTTGCTGTTATCGAGGTGGAAACAGGGGGTGAACAATGAAAAGGGTAATTGCCATCCTCAAAGGGAAAAGGGTAGCCGTGTCTGAGGGCTTCCAGCGACAGCCGGGAGAAGAATATCGGGATCTTGATGCCACCGGGGCCACAGGAGTTGCAAGAAAGGCTAATCTGGAGAAGCTCTCCAGACCGGAGGTTTTCAGGGATTCTTTCGTCATACTCAGCAAGAATTTCAGGCTGATTGTTCTGGCTGTGGCGATTTCCGGTCTGATTCACCTGATGGCCGGAGCGCTTTTAATCGGGGTGCCGCTGATGAATCCGGGGACACTGCCTCCGGTTCAGGTGTACAGCGCCTTCCTGGCCCCGATGCCGACTCCTTTGCCGCCGCCGGCTCCGCCCAAGGGCAGCCCGCGCGGTTCCGGGAAAAGGACACCCCTCAAGGCCCAGGCGGCGGTAGCTCCCGGTACGCTGGTGGCTCCGGTTGACATTCCCGAAGAAATCCCGGAGGAAGGAATCAGCGAAGGTGGAGATAGATTCGGTGTTCCCTGGGGTGTGGAGTATGGAGAGGAACAGCCAGCCCCGACCTGGGAACTCGAAAATTGGATCAACTTGCCCCTTGAAAAAGAAGAAGAACCCGTTCGAGCGGTGGGAGAAATCAAGCCTCCGCGCCTCGTTCGCCGCGTGGAGCCGGTTTACCCGGAAATCGCCCGCCAGGCCCGGAAAGAAGGCGTGGTTATCCTTGAAGCCACGACCGACATTTATGGACGGGTGGTGAATATCCGCATTCTGAGGTCGGAGCCCTTCCTGGATGAAGCGGCCGTTGAAGCCGTCAGGCAGTGGGTCTATGAACCGATGATCATCAACGGCCGGCCGCGCTCGGTAACCTTTACCGTGACCGTCATCTTCAGGCTGCAGAAATGACTGACAGGGCTTGAAGAGTCTGGGTTTTTTCTCCCGCAGCAGGCCCATCTGTCGCGGCCGTGGAAAAGTATTTATGGAAGGCTCGGGCAGCATGAGGCGGGCCTCAGAGTGGCCGGGGGATTGGGCGGCCACATAGTTGATACTCCGGGGTCATAACTGATGAAAAGCGGCATGTTTCCTGATCCGGTTCCCTATTTCTCATTAATTATTCAGGCTATTGCCAGCGGCCGGGCGGGAGCTAAAATCAATCAATATAACGGCCGTTAGCTGGATAAGCGATTTTTCTCTTGAAAGGCCGGCCGGCCCGCTCCTCATCAGAGTAAAAACCTGCCTGGAAATTTCGACAGAAGAATCGGGCTTCCAGTCCAGTAATCGCCGGAGTTTTCAGGACTTAAAAAACAGGTTGTCACCGAAGGTTCATTTTTTTACAATTGGCACTGAGTATCGATTTAACTTCTGGAAGAGAAGGATGCTATGAAAGTCAGTAAATTCAAGCAATATCTTCTGTCGGGTGTTTCTTATGCTATTCCTTTTGTGGCTTCCGGAGGCATACTGATTGCCATTTCGATCGCTTTTGCTCCCATGACCGCTCAGGGACCTGATTTCAGCCGGGCGCCCTTTCTCAAGCTGATCAACGACATCGGGGTGGCGGCTTTTTCTCTGCTAATTCCGGTGCTTTCCGGATATATTGCCTTTGGCATAGCCGACCGGCCGGGCCTGGTTCCGGGGTTTGTCGGTGGCTACATAGCCAGTCAGGTCGGGGCCGGATTCCTGGGCGGGCTCATTTCCGGACTGCTGGCCGGTTTTCTGGTTTTTTATCTGAAAAAGATCAGGGTGCCTGTTTATATCAGGCCGGTCATGCCCATCCTGGTTTATCCGGTAATCTCCTCTTTAATAATCGGCTTTGTGATGTATAAGGTCATCGGGGCTCCCATCCATGACCTCATGCTTAGCATCACCCGCTGGCTGGAAGTGATGGGTACCGGCAATAAAGTCATCCTGGCCATAATCCTGGGTTCGATGATTGCCTTTGATATGGGAGGCCCGGTTAACAAAGTGGCTTTCTTTTTCGGGGCGGCCATGATTCAGCAGGGAAATTATTACATCATGGGTGCCTGTGCTTCCGCCATCTGCATACCCCCGCTGGGCCTGGGCCTGGCCACGCTCATTAACAGGAAGTTGTGGTCTGAACAGGAGCGGGAGGCCGGACTGGCGGCTCTGGCCATGGGAACCATAGGTATAACCGAGGGGGCCATTCCTTTTGCCGCGGCCGACCCTTTCCGGGTAATTCCTGTTATCATGGCCGGCTCAAGCCTGGGTTCGGTAATTGCCATGCTGAGTGGAGTTGGCGATCATGCTCCCCATGGTGGACCGATTGTCCTGCCGGTGGTGGATAACCGGTTTATGTATGTGGTGTCGATCATTGCCGGCACACTGGCGGTGGCAGCTGTAATGAACCTTATCCGGGCCAGAAGCCGGAAAAAAGAAGAAACTCAGAAATCCTGACAGCCAGCTGTCGGGTTCTCTTCGGCCCGGGTCGGACAAAAAAAATAACCCGGCATATTCTCAACCGGCTCAGAAGTGATAAAATAACTTCTGATAAAATCCAGAAGCTGGAGGATCAGATGAAACTGGTGGCCGTGACTGCCTGCCCGACCGGAATCGCTCATACCTACATGGCGGCTGAACAGCTCGAGCGGGCGGCAAAGAAGATGGGTTATTCGATCAAGGTTGAAACCCAGGGGGCCATGGG
>CAZDZU010000222.1:0-3104 GCA_964509995.1 uncultured Eubacteriales bacterium
GATAGCTACCCCCGAGAAAGCTCTTCTGGATGAGCTTTATTTTATGGCCAAAAAGTTAAGACACATACATATTCAGGACCTCAGTCTTGATATAATTGACAGAAATAAGTTTTTGGAGTTCTCCCGCAGATACCAATTTGTGCCTCTTAAAAAATTATTAAATAGTCTGAAAATATGATGGACCGAGATATCGCGCAACAGTTAGCCCGAGAGTTTAAGATTGATCTGTTCACTGTCTATCGGGAATATCTTCAGATTCTATTTCTAAAATATTTTTACAGAAAAAAAGAGAGCCGGAAGGTCTATTTTAAGGGTGGAACTGCCATTCGATTCCTTTATGGGTCTTTTCGTTTTTCTGAAGATCTGGATTTTACCGCTCTTATTTCGGTGAAACGCCTTGAGGAGATGATTCTTGATAGTCTTGAAGCCTTAAAAAAAGAAACGCTGGAAGTTAGATTTGAGCACACGGAAACAATCGCTAATTCGTTTTCCGGGAGGATTTTTCAGCAATTACCCGATTTCAAATTTCCCCTGACCATCAGATTAGATTTCTCATTAAGAGAAAAACCAGTTCTGCCTGTTGCTTTGACCTATCTGGAGACGGTCTTCCCCGTAACTCCTTATCCTCTGGTCTGCCATTTGCAGCCGGAAGAGATACTGGCAGAAAAAGTGAGAGCGACCTTAATAAGAAGCCGTGGCCGGGATCTCTTTGACCTCTGGTTCTTGCTTTCCAAAAAAGTTTCTCTTGACTGGAATCTGGTTAATAAGAAAATGGCTCTTTATAACAGGAAGGCCAGTCAGGTAGAATTGTTAAAGAAGCTGGAAGAATTTCCGCAGGATGAGATAAAGAGCGATTTGACCAGGTTCTTGCCGTCAAGCCACCGCCGACTGATAAAAGATATCAAAGGCTTGATTTTAGAGAAGGTAAGGTCTTTTTAATATGCTTATGGAATATTTGCCCGGTTATTTTTTTACTATGACCGAAGCGCGGGCTTCGTGGAAGGCAGCATTTTCAACCTCTTCTTTTATCGCATTATCCGGGTCGGCGATGAAATAAGCGTCCGTCCAGTATTCAGCCGATTTTTTAGCTCTCCAGACGCAGGAAACGGTTTTTTCTTCGTCCTTCTTCAGGGCTAAAAGCTTCTTTTCTATCAGAACCAGATTTATCTTATTTTGGGTTCCGCTGTTGTAGTAGAAACCGGCTTTAACTGAATCCAGGTCAACGTTGCTTCTGTTTTGAATTATCCCGGTTAATTTTATCTGCTGGTTCTCGCTGGACCCGGCCTGTGGCGGATTCAGCGAGAGGCACCAGACACCAAATTAATACCACGGGAGGAAGTGCCCGCGAATTTGATATGTTCATCTATGGGGAGTTGTCCTCGTATACCACAATGACCAGGAATTTGCCACTCCTGGGACCTGCGGTGATTTGTTTTACTCCGATACCGACCCGTCCATGGCCCAAGCCAGTCTGGTTTATTTTTTCTACGATGTCTTCTTCTTTTGAGGCAATTATTATTAACCCGTTCAATTTTTCAAAGTTCATTTTGTTCGAGGCGACCTCATTTATCAAAAATATTTGCAATTCATGAGGCTCAAAATTTTCCTTCTGGCTGAACTTTTCGGCTGCCCGACGGGCAAGCCAGCTCAGGTGGTCGCTGTCTGCAAGTCCTTCTGCTCCGGATTGAGCTTGTTCCTCGATGATGTCTTGATGAATCTGAACTTCGTCTTTTTCCGGCGCGGGTCTGGCTTTCCCGATGAACAGCTCGGTAATCAGGAAGGCTTTGTTCGGGCCGCTGCCTTCAGCCTCGACCCAGATTCCGAAGTGGGTTACTTTCGGGTTTAGAATGGCCATCCGGTGACCGGGGCTTTCCATAAAACCGCGGTGGATTTCTTCGGCTGAGTTATAACCTTTAGCCACGTTCTCCGCAAAGTGGTCAAACTCGACGCTGGCCTCTTTGAGCCGCCTGTCTGGTCCTCCTGTGGTGGGGGAGACGTGTCCGGTGAAATTGTTCTTTAACATATCCCGGCTGTGATTCCTGGCAATTTCTTCCAGTCGGTAATCTCTTTCGAGTCTGGGAAGTCCGGCACGTTCCCTTTCTTGATTGACGAGCACATAGAGCCTTTCTCTTACCCGGGAAGCCGATTGTTCTCTGGCCGAGATGGCATCTATGGCTCGTCCGGAAATGATTCTCTCTTTGAGGCCAATGTAAACCGGAAAGTTAGCCAGCACCTGGGGTCCTTTCTGACTGCGAGCGACAATTTCCAGGCGGTGTACGCCTGGTGTCTTAAATCGAATTTTTACCCCGGCTGGATGAAGACTGAGCTTATCTCCTTCCACCCGCTGAATCTCTGGCTGTCCGTCAGGAGGAGTTAGAATGATCACTGCGTTGCTGTATCCGGGATAAAGTCCAAGCTTAAGCTCAGATTCATCGGGTTCAGAGAGATGTCTTGGAAACGGAAATAAAAAAAGATGCCTGGAAGAGAAGGCTACGATGATATTGATTTTGTTTGAGGTGCTCTGCTCGGCCAGGGCTCCATAATGAGTGTATTGGCCGGAATCTTTTATTTTAAGCAGGTTGGCTTTTATGGTTGGAATCAGACGAGGACCAAATTCACTCCCGAAGTATATGATATGAGGATATGGCTCGGGCAAGCCAAACCAGCTGGCAGCTTCGTTTATGGCCACGGCCTCCGGAACGAAGTTTACGTCGATTAAATCATGAAACCAGCGGCAGAAAGAAGCCAGACGGGGATCCGGTTCCCAGCTGAACCCCAGGTCGCGGATTATGTCAGGCATGACTTTCTCCAGAAGGCTCTTCCGGCTACCGGCGAACCCGGAACCGGGCGGGGGTTGAGAAGAGTAGTATTCGGCCTCTTTCAACCGAAACAGATATTGTTGGGCCAGATTATCGCTCGTCTGCTTGCTCAGAGAATACAGGTCAGGATATGAACTCTGGCTCAGGAGAGAGATGAGACTCAGGGCTACAAGAGTCCTGATGATCCGGTAGCTCTGACCGGGAAAAAACCTGCCCTTTCCGTCAGAAAACATCTTCCTGAGAGATACAATTTAATTATATTAATTTAGAATTCGTTTCGCCAGT